>DQTD01000055.1 GCA_016839105.1 Candidatus Altimarinota bacterium | reverse complement strand
ATATACTACTATATTTTTATAATTTTTTATAATTGAATTGTAAAAAGATAAAATTCATGGTACAATATTAAAAAATATTAAAAAACATTAAATACAAAACTATATTTAATGTTTTAAAAGAATTTTACTATAAAGATATGCTTGAATTTAATCAGCCTGAACAAGAAGTAAAAGAAGTACAAGAAGTAAAAGAAGTAAAAAAAGATAGCCTTATTACAAAAATTAAAGATTTCATAGAGAGAGAAAAAGAGAAAAAACAAAGAAAAATTGATGAAAATCAAAGAAGATTAATACAAAAGAAAAAAGAGGAATTGGAAATTGCGATTGCAAGTGCAAAAACACTTGAAGAAAGTGTAAAAAATATTAAAGATTGGGGAGAAAAAAACATTGAGTATCCACAAGCAAAAACATTTTTTTGTGGTGGCGTAGAAAAAATAGCGGTTGAAGGACTTAAAAAAGGTCATTTTGTAAGCTTTACCAATAAAGGAGAAAAATTTCTTCTAAATTATTCGGAGACAACGATTATTCAAAATCCAATTGCAATAAGACTTTCGGATGGAAAAATTTTTTATATTCAAATTAAAGAAGACACAATACGTTTAGCATCTAATCATAATGTCGCACCTCGAATTTTTAATGAAAATCATTCTATATCAAAAGAAGAAATGATAATTTTAAATAAAGCTTTTGGATTATGAATATTCTTGAATTTTATCTTTAAAAAATATACAATTGAGTAAAGTAATTTTATTTATTTATTTATATATTATGTCTCCTGAAAATTCCGTTGTTTTAGATGATGCATATCGGCGATTATCAAATCAACCACACAATTTATTAAAAGAAAAAAAAACTTTAATTAGAGTAGACTTTAATGTTCCAATTACAAATGGAAAAATTGATGACGACTCTCGAATTAAAGGGGCACTACCAACCATTAAATATTTATTAGAACATAATTGCTCTATAGTTATTTTATCTCATTTAGGACGACCAAAAGGAAAAATTGTTGAAGAATTACGATTGAACGCAGTTGCAGAACGACTTCAAGAATTACTGCAAATAACTGTAACAAAACTTGATGCTTGTATTGGAAAAAATGTTCAAGAAGCAAAAAAAAATATACAACCTGGAGAAATTTTATTATTAGAAAATACTCGATTTTATTCGGAAGAAACTCATAATATTGCAGCATTTGCACGAGAATTATCCGAAGATATGGACTTCTTTGTTCAAGATGCATTTGGTTGCGTGCATAGAGCTCACGCTTCTGTAGAAGGAGTTACACATTTTTTACCATCTATGATGGGATTACTTGTTGAGAAAGAATTTGAAGCATTAAAAGGAGTCTTTGTTAATAAGAAAAAACCTCTTACACTTTTAATTGGTGGAGCAAAAATTGATACAAAAATTGGAGTTATTCGAAATTTTTTATCAATAGCAGATACGATTTTAATTGGTGGAGGACTTGCAAATACTTTTTTTCATGCAAAAGGATATGACGTAAAAGATTCACTGGTTGAACTGGATAAGGCAAAAGTTGCTCTTGGAATTTTGCAAGATGCAGGTGAAGAGGCGTGTCAAATAATGCTTCCAAGAGATTTTGTTGTCTCAAAAGAAATTTCTGAAACAGCGGAAACACGAATTTTAGATCGAAAATCTGGAGAACAAATGGAAGATGGTGAAAAAATTCTTGATATTGGACCAGAAACCATTAAACGATTTTCAAATATTATTGCAAATTCGCAAACTGTAATTTGGAATGGTCCTGCTGGATTATTTGAATTTACACCATTTGCGAATGGAACGAAAGAATTAGGAAAGGCTATTGCAAATAATACAAATCTTACGATTGTAGGAGGAGGTGACAGTGTAGATGCTATTCATCGATTTGAACTTGATCAAAGTAAATTTTCCCATATTTCAACAGGAGGAGGCGCAATGCTTGAATTTTTAGAAGGAAAAATGCTTCCTGGAATCTCAGCATTAAAAAAACATCAAGAATTATAAGAATAATAAGAATTATAAGAATAATAAAATATAAAAAATAAATGTATAAAAAACCAACAAAACCATCAATATTTTTTAACACTATAAAGCATTTTTTAACACTGCCTTTTGGTCGAAAAATATTATTTTCATTCTCTTTTTTAGGATTAATATCACTTTTTTTCCCATGGTTTTATGAAGGACTAAAAATGTTTAATATTTTTGGAAAATTTTTAATTATAGGAATCATGCTCCTTGTGATTTCATCTCTCATTGCGTTTATTTCAATTAGAGAAACATTCTTTTTTAAAAAATATTTCTTAGGACTCCCACATTATTACGCATTATTACTCCTCTTAATTGCAGGATTATATACCTTAATACTACAAACTTCTGCACTCTACGAACTCCTCAACTATAATCCAAGAGCATATGTTTCTTTTGGAGGAATGGTACTCTTTTTTTCGTACGGACTCTCTCTCGCAGGACTGCTTATTTCTAAAACATTTAGACCCATAAAACCAAAAGAAGTGAAACAAAAAAAACCAGAAGATATAAATATTTCTAGCGTTTCTTTAAACGTAGAATAATAATAAATATATTACATATATTACATATATAATGAACACATTAAAAAAAACAGAAGAAAAACTAAACTATAGTTTTTTAACAGACAAAGAAGACCATATAGATATAAACGAAAGTCAAATTGACTACGACGGACTTATCTATTTAGATAAAAAAGATTTTAGCATGAGTGCTAATAAAGACTTTGTAGATAAGCCTGAAAATGAAGAAGTTTCATTTTATTGTAAAGCATGTAAAAAAATTACTGATATTAAAGATATAGCAGAAATTGAAGCTGAAAATGTACAAAAAAATAAACAGCCAAAAAATAAATTTAAACCAAAAAATAAAAATAAAAATAAAACTCATTTAGTCTGTGAAATATGTAATAAAGAAGAAATTATCATTGGAACAACACGAGGAATAAATGAACACTTTCATTTAAAATAATCACCTTTTATTTAACATTACACAATGTATCTTGTGTAATATTAAGTAGAGAAAATGAAACTATAGAATAATTTAGACTTTTTTATATACAATATGCACCTTTGTATAGACGCACGAATATTTTCGCCAAAGTTTACGGGAATTGGACGATATACACATGAACTTGTAAAACAATTTTTACAATTAAAACCAGATTGGAAATTCACCTTATTTTTGAATACAGAACAACATGACACTTTTTTAAAAGAAATCAATAATTCAAAAAATACTCTCTATCAAAATATAGATATTAATCTATTTATAGCTGATGAAAAAATGTACTCAATTCAAGAACAAACATATTTTTTACAAAAACTTAATAAAGTTAATGCTGATTTATTTTGGTTTCCGCATTTTAATGTTCCCTATTTTTTCAATAAAAAATTTGTTGTAACGGTTCATGATTTAACATTATCAAAATTTCCAGGAAAAAAAATGAATTCGTTTATACACCGATTTATTTATTTTAAAATTTTAAGACATGCACTTCATACATCTGCACATATATTAACTGTTTCAGAAAATACAAAAACAGATATTATAACAGATGAAAAGATATCTGAAAATAAAATTACAATTGCACATAATGCCGTAGGAAAAGAATTTTTTAATTTTTCAGCCACTACTCTCTCAAAATTTCAATATTTTTTATATACAGGGCAACACAGAGAACATAAAAATATAATTACATTGGTCAAAGGATTTCATGAATTTATTAAAAAATCTGATAATTCAAAATTTTCTCATTATAAGCTTATATTAACAGGAAAAGTAAATCCTTTGTATCCAGAGGTTACAGATTATATTACAAATAATAATTTAGAAAAAAGTATTTTTTGTGTTGGATTAGTTTCAGAAGAAAAATTATTAGAATTATATAAAAATGCAAAAGCATATATTTTCCCAAGTTTTTATGAAGGTTTTGGAATTCCTCCGCTCGAAGCAATGGCAATGAAAACACCTGTAATAGCATCAACATCATCGTGTATTCCCGAAATTTGCGGAGATGCCGCATTGTATTTTGATCCAAACAATCAAAAAGAGTTAACAAAAAAATTAGAAGAACTTGTAAAAAATAAGTGGTTAGAAGAAAAACTTATACAATCTGGATTAGAACAGGTAAAAAAATATGATTGGGAAAAATCAGCAAAAATTATAATAAAACAATTTGAAGAACTCGCCTAGATACGATATAATAGACGTATCTATTTTATAAAAAACAAACAAATGGCTGAAGATACAACAAAAAAAGATGAAGTAGCTCTTGTTATTCCAGATGAAACAAAAGAAAAATATCCAGATTTAGTTCAAAAAATTATAAATAGTAAATCTATGAATAATTCTGAACGGAATTATTGGTTACAAGTGTTGCCAGTAATGACTGAAGAACAAGTAAAAGAGTTACAAGATATTCTTGATACAGAAATTCGTAAATTAAAAGAAATTGACGAAAAATATAGTAAAATGGAGGCGGCAGCGGCAGCAAAAGGAGGAAAAAAACCAGCAGTAGAACTGAGTAAAGAAGACATTGCAAAAATGGATGCGGAAAAAATAGCAAAACGAAAAGTACGAGCAGATGCAGAACGAAAAGCACAAGAAGAAAATAGTGCAGAAGATATATTATCTCAACTTGATTTTTAGTTTTTGATGCATAATATTGTAAAAAAATACCCGGTAGAGAATAAGGATAGCGAATTACTTCCCTATCCTAACTTTCCGTATCCAAACATGTCGCTCGACTTACATGGGCATACATCAGAGGAGGCTGAAAAAAAACTTTTATGGATTATAGAGCATGCACAATATAACGATTATATTTGTATTAAAATTATTACAGGAATTGGTAAAAAAGTACTAAAACCACTTGTTCGACAAAAATTAAAATCGTGGAAATCTCAAAAAAAAATTAGAGATTATATAGAAGTTATAGATGAAAATAAACAACGAACAGGAGTTTTTTTATATCTTGTATAAATAATATGAGAAATTATAAAAAATTATTCTATTTAAATAAAATAATAAAAAATATTAAAAATATATTTCTTAATATTTTTTTTCCAATAGAATGTATTTCGTGCCAAAAACCAGATAGACTTATTTGTTACAACTGTTTAGCCAAAGTTCATACTCGCTTAAATAATTCGAAACTTTTCTCAGGCTTAGAAATGTATGCAGCGTATGGTTTTTCTATTCCAATAGTAAGAAAGTTAATAACTCGAGCTAAATATTATCACTCACCTATCCTTTTTGAAGAATTAACACTGCACGCTATTACAACGCTTGCTCCTATTTTTTTATTACATAAACAAAAAAAAATTATTTTAATTCCAGTGCCACTTCATTTTATAAGAATGCAAAAAAGAGGTTTTAATCAAAGTGAAATTATTGCAAATATACTTGCTGACACATTTGAAAATACACAAGTTTTAAACCTCGTATTACGAATAAAAAATACAAGCCAACAGGCAAAATTAAATAAAGAAGAGCGAATAAAAAATATTCAAAATAGCTTTGAAATGAATAAAAATATTAGGAATAATACTATTAAAACAATAAGCGATAATATAAATAATTATAAATTTATGATTATAGATGATGTTATTTCTACTGGAAGTACTGTTATGGAAATAGAAAAATTATTAATAACTACACTATCTGTGAATAAAAAAGATATTATGGCGGTGAGTTTGTGTAGAGGGTAGTAATAAAAATTATATATGAAAAAAATTATAAATATAAAAGTTGTAAGCAATGCACAAAAATCTGAATTACGAGAAATAATGCATGATGGAACACAAAAAATAGCCCTTTCTGCAATTCCTGAAAAAGGAAAAGCAAATAAAGAGCTTATTAAGTTTTATAAAAAAACTTTAGGAAAAAAAATAAAAATTATAAGCGGCGAAACCAATTGTCGAAAACGAATAGAAATTATTTCTTAAAAAATTTCATACCTAATCGAAAAATATCATCGATAATACTTCCGTCATTATTTTGATCCAACAATGAAGTAAGCATAGAGGTATTTCCAGACTTCCCTACCGATTTCCCCAGTTCTCCCATTACAAGAGGTGCTGCTATCGCAAATATTTGAGATACAATATTTGAATCAACTCCACTTTTTTCTGCTACATTTTTTTCAATTGCAGTTTGTTTTTCTGAATTATTTCCAAAAATATGACCTAAAATTTTTGAACCTTTTGCAGAATCTGGATTCGAAACCAGAGCATCTAATTGATTAAAAATCCCTCCATCTGAATGATGTTTTTTTAAGGTATTTTGTAATTGTTGTGCAGAATTTTCATCTTTTGTATTTTCTTTTACACCAGATAAAATTTCTGGCATTAACATTGATAATGCTGAGTTTACTTGCGATTCAGAAATACCCAATTGAGATGATATTTTTGATGCGAGTCCTTTTGATGCTGTTTCTTTTAGCAAATTTTGAATAAGAGAATTCATATTTTATAAGTTAAAAAATCTCAATTAAAATTGTTTTAAAAACCGTAAATCATTTTCAAAGAAAGAGCGTAAATCTTTTACTCCGTATTTAATCATTACCATTCTTTCTATTCCGAATCCAAATGCGAATCCATTCCATTTTTTCGGGTCGATATTCACATTTTTCAACACATTTTCATGCACCATTCCTGCTCCTCCAATCTCTAGCCATGTTTCTTTTCCATCAACTTTCAAGAGTGCATCTACCTCTAAACCAGGTTCTACAAATGGAAAATATGAAAGCCTAAATCGTAAATCTACATTTGGATCAATTAATTCTCTTAATGCTGAAAGTAAAATAAATCGTAAATTTGCAAGTGAAACATTTTTATCAATCATTAAACACTCAATTTGATGAAACATTGGCGAATGCGTCGCATCACTATCTTTTCTATACACTTTTCCCGGTGCAATAATTCTATACGGAGGTTTATTTTCTTCCATAAATCGAATTTGCATATCTGAAGTTTGCGTTCGTAATACATACCCTTTTAATTCCTCATTTTCAATAAAAAATGTATCTTGCATTTCTCGTGCTGGGTGGTCTGGAGTAAAATTTAATGCTTCAAAATTATGAAAATCATCTTCAATTTCGTATCCTTCCGCAACTTCAAATCCTAATTTTCCAAACACTTCTTCACATTCAAGCATGAATTTTGAAAGCGGGTGTCGTTTCCCTTTTTCTATTTTATTTATTGCAGGTTCTGTCACATCAATTTTTTCCGACGTTGCAAGCGATGCATATTTTTCTTCTTCTATTTCAAAATATCGAGCAGCAATCCCCGCTTCTACATCTTTTTTTGCAATATTCGCATTTTTTCCAACTGCTCCTCTTTCTTTTGGTTCAAGGGTTGGAATTGCTTTTAAAATTTCTCCAATTTTTCCAGCTTTTCTTCCAAAATATTCCAATTCAATATTTTTTAATTCTTCTTCAGATGATGCTATTTTTATTTTAGCCAGTGCATCATTTTTTAAATTTTCAATTTTTTCTAACATAATTTTTTATAAATATATAAACACATTATTTCGTGTATAAATAATACATGAATTTAGAAAAAAAATATAGTTTTAAATCTGATGCTGATAAAAAAAATCTGGAAATAAAATTATTCATGGAGATAATTTAGAAGCATTAAAAAGTTTGTTGCCAGAGTAGTAAGAAAAGAAGGAGATGATTTATCAAGGCACGATAAGTGGCTTTGTATGATGTATCCACGGTTAAAATTTTATTTCAAATATTGCTGTTGTGAATAATTTCAAAGGAAGAAGTGATGATAAATTTATAGCAACTGCACATGAAAATTTAATAATTTTTCAAAAAGTGGAATTTATAACAAATGGAGTAAATTTACCAGAAGAATATGCTAAAGAATACAAGTTTATTGATAAAATAGGGAATTATAGATCTTTAGAAAAAAATATTAGAAACAGTTGAAAATAAAAATAAAAATAAAATTGAAAATAGCGATGCAAATGATGTCCAAAAAACTATAAATATTTTATGGTTTTTGATAAAAATGCAATTAAAGGAGCATATAATTTTGCAAAATTTTTAGAAATTGCGAAAGAGTTATAAAGATAAAAAATCTCACACCACAAAAAAGCCCACTTCATAACGAAGTGGACTTTTAATGTACATTTTATTGGTGGAGATGGAGGGAATCGAACCCTCGTCCAGCAGAAGGGTTCAAAGGCCGTTTACTATTATATTTTTTTCTAAAAATATTTCTTTGTGATAGAGAAAAAACAAAAAGCCACAAAAAAAGAAAATTTGATCAAATACAAAAAAAATATTCTACAAAAATTCAAAAAGAATCTTTTTTTCGAAAAAGGTAAATACGTTTTTAAGTCCCCTATTTATAAAAATAAAAACGACATTTGGAGCGAAACGCTCGTTTTAAAAAACCCGCAAGGCGGACAAATGATTATGCAGTAGCAAGAGCAAAAGAACGAGTAGAAGCTACAGTTTCTCGAGCAAATCGAGTAACTTTGTTTCCAGCGTTTTTAGCAAAAGCTAATACAGAGTTAGTGTTTTTAGCACTTATTGTTGGATATTTCTTTCTAACGGGCCGAAATAAACAAAACCCCGAATAGCAAGCGATTGACACCATCTTCTCTGTCGAGTCCAGGTCATCCCCAAAAATGTAAAAGATCTAGAGATTTATATTTTAACAAATACAAACTTCTAGATCTATTATCTCACTATTTTCATAATTCTACAATTAGTTTTTACACTATAACAACTCTTTTAAAAATTTAGCAGTATGCGATTTTTTTGATTTTGCAACTTTTTCGGGTGTTCCTTCTGCAATCACTTCTCCTCCACCAGAACCACCTTCTGGACCAATATCTATAAGATAATCGCAACATTTCAAAACATCTAAACTATGTTCAATAACTAAAACAGTATTTCCTGATTCTACCAATCGTTCTAAAACATCTAATAATTTTTGAATATCTTCAAAATGTAACCCTGTTGTTGGTTCATCTAAAATATAAAATGTTTTTCCTGTTGAACGTTTTGAAAGCTCTGTTGAAAGTTTAATTCGCTGCGCTTCTCCTCCAGAAAGAGTCGTAGCACTTTGTCCTAATTGCAAATATCCCAAACCAACACTTTCTAATGTTGTAAGTTTTCTGTGAATTGCGGGTGTTTTTTCAAAAAATTGTGAAGCTTCTGCAATAGTCATTTCTAATACATCTGCAATATTTTTTCCTCGCCATGTTACTTCTAATGTTTCGGTATTATATCGTTTTCCATGACACACTTCGCATTCCACATATACATCTGGAAGAAAATGCATTTCAATTTTCTTAATTCCATCTCCTTGACACTCCTCACATCGTCCACCTTTTACATTAAACGAAAATCGACCTATTTTATACCCACGAATTTTTGATTCTGTTGCTTCAGAAAATACAGTTCGAATATCATTAAATACGTTCACATATGTTGCAGGATTCGACCGTGGCGACTTTCCAATAGCACTTTGGTCAATTATAATGGCTTTATCTAAATATTCAACTCCTAGTATTTTTTTATGCTCACCTACAACTTGTTTCGCTTTATTCAGTTCATTTAATAAATGAGGTGCTAAAATTCCATTAATTAACGACGATTTTCCAGACCCCGAAACTCCTGAAACTCCAACGAAACACCCAAGCGGAATATCGACAGAAACATTTTTTAAATTATTAAATGTTGCATTTTTAATTGATACAAATTGTGGTTTATTCGTTTTTTCATCAATTTTCGCAGTTCTTCTCACTGTTGGCATTTCAATTTTTTTTCGTCCTGATAAATATGCAGCAGTTGAAGATGTTTTATTTCTTAAAAATTCTTCTGGTGTTCCAATATTTATAACTTCTCCACCAGCTTTTCCTGCTTTTGGACCAATTTCAATTAAATAATCTGCGGCTTTCATTGTTTCTTCATCGTGCTCTACTACTAAAACTGTGTTTCCCAGTTCTTGTAATTCTCTCATTGTTTCTATTAATTTTTCATTATCACGCTGATGTAATCCAATTGAGGGTTCGTCTAAAACATATAATACACCTTCTAATTTTGACCCAATTTGCGTTGCTAAACGAATTCGTTGTGCTTCTCCTCCAGAAAGAGTTGCCGAACTTCGGTCTAATGTTAAATATGCAAGACCCACTTTTAACAAAAATTTTAACCGTTCAGAAATTTCATCTATAATTGGTGTTGCAATTGTTAATGCAGATTTATCTAATCCCGATTTTAAGTCGGCAAAGAAATCTGCAGCTTGTTTAATAGAAAATTGAGTAGCATCTAAAATATTTTTTCCAAGAATTGTTACCCCTAAAAATTCTTTTTTCAATCTCCCACCATTACATGTTGAACATTGTTGTTCTTCCATAAATTTTTCCAACGCTTTTCGTACATGATCACTATCGGTTTCTAAATATCTTCGTTCTAAATTTGAAATAATTCCTTCATATTTTACAAATCCTTCTTCTTCTCCTGCACTTTTTCCTTGTGATCCAGACATTTTTATAGCAAATTCAGTGTTTCCTGCTCCATAAATCAGAATTTCTCGTTGCTCTTTTGTAAATTTTTCAATTGGAGTTTTTGTATCAAAACCATATTCTTTTCCAACTTCTTCCAATAATTTTAAATACCAAGAAAGTGTATTTCCCGCATTCCACGGAATAATTGCTCCTTCTTCTAAACTTAAATTTTCTTTTAAAAGCAATTTTGCTAAAACCTCTTGTCGTCTCCCCAATCCATGACATGAGTCACACGCTCCATATGGAGAATTAAAAGAAAAACTTCGTGGTTCAATTTCTGGAATAACTGATCCATGTGTTGAACATACAAAATTTTCTGAATACGTTGTAGTTGTTCCATCGTCTAAATTTGCAATAGACACTAATCCCTCTGCTTTTTTCAATGATAATTCCACAGAATCGGCAACTCGTGCTCTATTAGGATTTGGAATTTCAATTTTTTCTCCTGTCGATAATTCTTTAAAATGTTGTCCAAAATCTTTTATAACAATACGATCAATTACGACTTCAACCGTATGTGTTTTATTTGCATCCAGTTCTGGAAAATCTTGTGCCATTGTATAAATTTCTCCGTCGACTCTATACCGCAAAAATCCATCTCGTTTAATATTTTCAAAAACTTTTATATGTTGTCCTTTTTTTCCACGAATAATAGGAGCCATAATCATTATTTTTGTTTTCAGTGGAAGTTTTCCAATTTGTGTAACAATATTTGATGGTGTTGTTTTTTGTACTTTTTCATTACATTCTGGACAATGAGGAATACCCACTTTCGCAAAAAGAAGTCTGAAATAATCATATATTTCAGTTGTTGTTCCAACTGTAGACCGAGGTGACCGACTCGCTGTTTTTTGTTCAATAGAAATAGCAGGCGAAAGCCCTTTAATTTCATCTACATCTGGTTTATCCATATTTCCCAAAAATTGCCGAGCATATGCCGATAAACTTTCAACATATCGTCGTTGTCCTTCAGCAAAAATAGTATCAAATGCTAACGATGATTTTCCACTTCCCGAAACACCAGTAATTACTACCAAAGAATTTTTTGGTATTTCTAAATTTATATTTTTTAAATTATGGGTTCTTGCCCCTTTTATTATAATATTTTCACTCATAAGTTTTTATTATTTTATATGTAAAAACAGTGTATCAAATTATAAGACTAGCCCCAACCAAGTTTTTCTCGTAAATTTTTATAATATCGTTCTGTTTTCAATCGTAAAAAAGTAACAGGTATTGCATATTCTGTAATAACCAAACTTTGTGTATTTTTTATTTCTGTATATTTTTGACCATCAATAGACAATCGCATAGTGCTATCTACCGATATTTTTAATATTTTATGTGATGGTAAAACAATCGGACGCTGAGAAAAACCCGCTGGAGCAAGAGCTGTTATAACAAATGCCTTTATTTGTGGTGCAACAATAGGACCACCAGCAGCAAGATTATACGCAGTGCTTCCTGTTGGAGTTGAAATAATTAACCCATCAGCTTTGTATGTTGTTAAATATTCTCCAGAAAGTTCCACTTCTAAATTTCGAAGTCTGGCAATTCCTGCATGATGAATTGTTATTTCGTTTAAACTATATATTGTTTCTACAACACTCTTATCTTCACTTTGTAATTCCCCTTTTGCAACCATTCTCACATCTTTTGTATATTTCCCTTCAAAAATTTTATCTAATGCACTCGTTCCATTTTCTTTTGCAACCGACGAAAAAAAACCCAAATTTCCACCATTTATTCCAAAAATAGGAACAGAAAATATATCTGGAGCAAATTGATGCACTGCACTGAGTAATGTTCCATCTCCTCCAAAAAAGATGAATAAATCAAGATTTTTAAGATTTTTTTTTGTAAGAATTTTTATATTTTCTATAATATTATAAGAACTATTTGTAGTCGAATTTTTATGAATAATTTTTTTTAGTATTTTATATATATATTCTGTTACAAAAACAGTTTTTTGCTTTTCAAATAAATATTTTACAAGTTTTACAATTTCACCTTTTCCTTCTGCAGAAAGAGAATGTCTAGCAGTTACTCCAATATTTTTAAGATTATCTAATTCGCTTGACATTTTTACAATTTAAGCATAATATATTTTCTAAATCTATTTTTTAGCAATAAAACTTTTATGAATACTTCTTTTACTTCAAGATTTTTTATAAGCATAGTAACAGGAATTATTTTAAGTGTGAATAGTTATACGGCTCAAATAGCAATTTCACAAAATTTTATACCAAATGCAATTTGCACAGTTCCAGCAAATATTCCAAGTAAATTACAAGAAATATTTAATGAAGCTACAAAAAATATTCCATGTGAATTATTACAAAGTTTAGAGCGAGTCGAAATTTTTGAAAATGAAGCAAAAAATATGCCAAGAGCTATGGCAAATGCACGAATCTTAAAAGTTCGAAAAGATGCAATATCAGACCCCGAAATTGTTTCGGTAATTATTCATGAACTTGGACATGTTATAGACCTTGGAGGATTAACAGGAACCGATTTTCAAAATATTTCCGATTTTCATGACGGAGCATTAGAATTTTATGAAGATGATTTAAGTCTTTTGTTTTATAAAATTTCTTGGACACCAAGATCTGTAAAAGCCGATAGTCAAACATTAGATTTTGTTAGTGGATACGCAAAATATGATATGTTTGAAGATTTTGCAGAAAGCTTTGTGTTATATATAAATCACGGAAAATATTTTAAAGCCTTGGCTTTAGAAAATAAAAAGCTTCGAAACAAATATGTATTTTTTAAATATTATGTTTTTAAAGGAAAAGAGTTTAATACTGGCTCTATTCCAGAAAATTTATTCGTAAGAAATTGGGATATTACACGATTGTAAAAAATTCAGTAATTATTATTGTCGAACTCCTATAAGAAGTAGCCCCTTTCCAGTTTGGAAATCCCGTATAGGAAACATCGAATTTATCTCCATCTGCATGAGATAATGGATTATGAGATACATTATTTATATCTTTTAGTTTATACACAACTTTCCCATTCACAAATTCTCGTTTTAAATGAGTTACTTTTCTTAAAGTATCTAAAGAATTTGAAAAAAGTGCTTCTTTATATTGGTCACTTTGTGTGTAATCAAAAATAGTTTTATTTGTAGTATGTATAAAACTCGTACTTGCATGTGAAAATATTTTTTTGAAATTTTGAATTTGCATCACTCAACGCCATTGAAACTCCCATATTTAAATTTTTAAAATTTCCTTTAAAATTTCTTTTAAAATTTATATAATCGCTCTATAATCGTTCTTTTGCTATTTCAAGATTTGCCGTTTCCACAATAAATAAAAAATCTTTTTGAGTATCAGGATTATTCTCTGTGCTTTTTGGAAATTTTTCAAGAAATTGAGCAAACGATTTTTTTGTATTTTTACCAAAAGCACCATCTATTTTTCCTTTATATAAAGAAAGAAGAGTAAAAGAAAGTTGTGCGACTCTTGTTTTTAAATTTTTTATTTTTTCTGCATCAACATTTCCAAGTTTTTCACTTTGTACAATTTGATACGCCAATCCTTTTAACACACCTGCTGCAATCTGCCTATTTTTATATGTGCTTAAAAAAGTATCATTAAGTTTTTGTTTTAATTTATACATAGTATCAATATCCTGTACAACTGGTAAATTATTTGTCAATTGTAAATTCTTATAGCTTGATGTAGTTAAACCATTTAATATTTTTGTATTATTTGTTTCTTTATTTTTAAAATATTTAATTATAGCAAGAATATCTTTTTTTTGCAATGGAGCCTGTCTTTTATATACAACACCCTTGCTATTTTTCAATGTTTCATATCGAGGGCGAAATATTGCATCTATTTTATTTAATGCTTCATACGATGCTTTTCCAAACTCTCCATCTATTTTTCCTGAATATAAACCAAAATTTTGTAATAGTTTTTGTATTTTAATTGCATTATTTTCAGCTTTTTTACTTCCTTGTAAAAATAATTCAAAATCCTCATCTTTGTCTTTTATAAAATTTTCTAATCGCAAAATAGTTAAATCTATATTTTGATTTTCTAATTGTAAACCATTTATATGCTCTTCTTTTTCTAAATATTTAGATACTATTTTTCCTTTATGTTCTATTTTTTTCACTACATTTTCTGTACTTGCAACCGTATTAAAAAGAGATTTTCGTTTTTTTTGATTCGAAATACCTACATTTACATCAACAGAAAGAGATGAATCTGTTTCACGAAGAGCCTGAAAGAAAATTTTAAAATATGGATACGTATCACTTTTTAAATTTCCATTTGTCATTTCTTCTTCAGACAACATGAGTGCTTTTGAGTCTGAATTATTTTTAGATTTTTCTATTTCTTTTCTCACTTCTTCTAGAATTTCATCTATAGATTTACCATCAGCATTTGGGTCTAATTCTATTTGTTTTTGTAATTTTTTATAAAAGTCTCCTGTTTTATTTGCAGAAAGATATTTCAAAATCCCAAATGTCATTTGAATAATTCTAATTTTTCCTTTTTCAGATGCAGCAACTTTTATAGTATTAAAATTGTTCAAATCTCCCGTTTTAATAACTCTTTTTGCACCTTCCCCTTTTTCAAACAAATCTGCCTGTCTTAGAACGGCTTCTTCACGAATAATATTATTTTTTGCTATTTTCATTTCAGCAGAATCTTCAAATCTATACATTAATTTTTCCAAAACATTTACAATTGGTGATTGTGCTGCAACAATTGGAGAAGAATGAGCTTCTATTACCATATCTGAAAGATTTTTTTTCGTAATTTTTTCATCCTTTTTCTTTACATTTTCTAAATGTTTATATGCCAATTTTTTAGCCCCCACAACATGAAGATGTGCCATTACCGCTCCAGCTTCTGGAAACATTTCATAGAAAATTACAAGACGACTTCTTAATGTTTCAGCTATATCATTAAATCCTTTTTTAAATTCTATAGGATTTCCATCTTCATCTTTTTTTGAAATAGATAATTCTAATTTGTTATATATTTCTTGTACCATTTTCCAGTTACTATCAAAATTAATCCATGTTTCCTGATTATTATATTTTACTATAATAGATTTATCTTGCTGTAACAAACTTTTAAAATCTGTAATAAAATTTTTTGTTTTTTCAAAAATAATTTGTGCATTTTGAATGTTATGATTTTCTTTTTCTTCTTCTGTATCGTTGTTTTCATTTTCAATTTTTTGAATTTTTACCTGCCAATCTCCTGCCGATGAAGTATTTGAAATAAAACTATATAAACTATCTGCTTTATTTTTAATATTAGTAAATACTGCATCAATAAAATCTGTATCTTTTCCTTTTAATTTTTGTAATTCTTTTTTTCCCCACGCTGTTTCTTTTATCCAAATATAAATTAAACTTCTCATTTCATACGCATCACCTTTTGTAATAATTTTTAATTGATGTATACTTAAAGGAAAATTAAGTTTTTCTCGAATAAAATCAAATGGAATTTTTGAGAATACATCTTTCATTTCTGTTATTTTTTCTTTATCGCTTTCTATTTTTGCTTTTTTTAATGCTAAAATTAAATTTGGAAAATCTGATTCTTCATAATAAATTTTTGAAGACATCGTAAAAAATTGCATTAAAATATTGGAATTTTCAATATCTATTGTGCTTTCTTTTTTCACATCTTTCATTATTTCATTGAAATATGAACCAGAATTATTCTGTGCTAAATTTAATAAAAAATACAGAAAAACTTTTTGTATATGTGGGTTTGAAATATCAAATTCGGCAGGTGATAATTTTATTTTTTTCAAAAAGTACTGCATAAGCTCTTTTGTACTTTTTGCAGACGTACCATCAGCATTTCCAATTTGTATAAACTGGCTAGCTGTTCCTACTTTTTCTTTATTTTCTCCTACAGATAAACCATAATCAAAACGATTAAGAGCTTTTTTTAAATCTTCTCTATTTTTAAATACTGGAATTTTTGTTGTTGTCAATACGGTGTTGATATTAAAAAACTGAGCATATAAAGCTCTTACTTCATAAAATTCTTTTGAATATAATTTTATTTTTGGAATAAGATTTTGCGAGATAATGCTATTTATTCCGAGTGTATTTAACGGAACAAATTCTACATCTAAGCCTTTCATAACTGTGTCATATTTTTTTTCTCGTTCTCTCAATGTTTTTGTTGTAATTTGTCCCGCTTGCACAAAACTATACATAGCTTTTCCATTTTGATGCGTCGCCATTCTCAACGCAAAAAATTCTTTTTTCACATTTCCCCCAATTTCATCACTAATTCCAATTCCTTTAAATTTTATTTTTCCATTCAAAATAGTATTAAGACCAGATGGTAATGATGAAATTTTTTTATATGTTTGTCCTCCATCTATAGAAATTTTTAAATCTCCAATAATTGCAGAATGAATATCCAGTGATGCTTTTCCTTCTGCACTATGCCGATTTATTCTCCATAAACGAACTAAAACATTTTTAAGACTTCTTCCATTTCCATTAATTGTTCGCACATAACTATGCTCCATAGCAAAAACATGCGAATTTGGAGCAGGTCTATGTTTTACTTTTGGTGAATTTTTTCGGTACAAATCTCGTGCATTTAGTAGTAACCCATTTCCTCCTTGAGCTTTCGTACGATCTGTTCCCGTATGTAAAAAATGAACACCTAATATCATTGGAAGTCCAGATTTTTTTTCAAATCTCTTTTTTATTATTTCATAATTTTGTAATAAAGAATCTGTATATTTACGATTATAATTTTCTTTTCGTATTGCTCCTAATTCTCTTTTTTCTAAATGTTGTAAATCGTCTCGTTGTGCAATTATTTCTAAAGCACCACCAGCCTGTAAATTAGAAATTTTTGTCCATGCATCTCCTGCCACAATAATCCCAACTTTTGGACTTAAATATTTTTCTACATATAAGGCACAATGCACACCTTTTTTACCTCTAAAATATTTTCCTATTTTTCCATTTTTTATATTTGCCTTAAATTCTGAAGAAGTAGATTCTGAATCAATTTGAAAACGTGAACCAACATAATCAATAGAAGATGTTTTTTCAAAATATGCATAAAAATCTTTATCGATTGCATCTCTATTTTTTTTCGCTTTTGCGTTTGATATTTTTTCTTTTTTTTCTACAATAAATACTTTTGTAATAAAATTCTTTTCTGCTAATTCTTTTTTTTGAGTATTTATTAATTTAATAACAGGTTTTGGAACAACTCCATATTTTTCTTTTTGTAAATTTATTTTTACAACAGGATAATACACTACTCCATCGGTAGTAGTTTTTTGTTTAAAAAAAGTTTTATTTTCGAGTGCAGTTTTTATTTGTACAACAGAAGTATACACATCTTTATCTTCTGGTGTTTTTAAAAATTCTTTATAATCCGCAATATGAACCCCTAAATATTTCTTATATTCTTTTTTAATTTCTTCTGAATAATCAAGAGAATCAATAATTTTATATTGATCTTCTAACTGTTCTAATCCAATTTTTACGGTTCTCCTCTCCGCTTCTGCAAACACTCTTTTTTTTGTTGTAAAAAAAACTGCTAAATCTGTGTTCATTTTTTCTATATCTACTTTTTCTTTGTTTTCTAGTAATTT
>DQTD01000081.1 GCA_016839105.1 Candidatus Altimarinota bacterium | reverse complement strand
TCTGTTCCTTGGTTATGTTCACCAATAATCATTCCTTCGTATACTTTTGTATTTGCTCCAATAAATAATGGTCCTCGGTCTTGAAGTCCAAATAATCCAAAGGCAACAGTTTCTCCAGAAACCATAGAAATAAGAGATCCTACTTTTCGTTTTTCAATTACTCCCATATATGGAGTATATTTTTCGAATGAATGAAACATTGTTCCTTCTCCTTTTGTCAAAACAATAAACACCCCTCGAAATCCGAGTAGTCCTCTTGTAGGTGCCATAAATTTCATAGTTGTAATTCCTTCATCACTTCTCATATCTGTCATTTCTGCTTTTCGTTTTGAAAGAGCTTCAATAATTGATCCTGACATAGAATCTGGAACTGTTACTAGTACTGATTCAAGTGGTTCAGATTTAACACCGTCAATTTCTCGAATAACAACTTCTGGTTGAGAAACTTGAAGTTCAAACCCTTCTCTTCGCATATTTTCAATAAGAACTGCTAAATGCATTTCTCCTCGTCCGTACACTTTAATTGCATCTCCTTCATCTGGAAATTTAACAGATAAACCTACATTTGTTTCAAGTTCTCGTTCTAGTCGTTCTTTAATATTTCGAGATGTAACATATTTTCCTTCTCGTCCTGCAAGTGGAGAATCATTTGTCATGAAATCCATAGAAAGTGCAGGTGGGTCTACTGTAATAGCTGGCAGAGGTTCCATATTTTCGTCTGATGTAACAGTTTCTCCAACATAAATATCTGAAATACCAGCAATTGCAATTACATCTCCTCCAGTTCCTTCTTCAACTTCTAATCGTTCTAACCCTTTAAAAGAGAATACTTTAGAAATTTTTCCTTTTCGTTTTTCCCCTTCTGGAGTCATAATTGTAAGAGTTTGTCCTTTTTTCACTTTTCCAGAATGAACTCGTCCAACAGCAATTCGTCCTAAAAATGAGTCGTATGAAAGTGTCGCAGGTTGAAAAACAAATTCTTCGTCTAATTTTTGGTCTACAGCACGAACTTCAGAAAGTATCCAATCTAACATTGGCGTAATATCTACTCGTTCGTCGTCTGGTTCCATTACTGCAATTCCATCTCTAGCGACTGCATAAATAACAGGGAAATCAAGTTGTTCGTCCGTTGCTCCAAGTTGAGAAAATAAGTCAAATACTTCGTCTACAACTTCTTCACATCGTGCCGAAGGTTTATCAATTTTGTTTACTACAAGCATTACTTTTAACCCTAATTGAAGAGATTTTTGTAATACAAATTTTGTTTGAGGCATTGGTCCTTCATATGCATCTACAACAAGAAGAGTAGCATCTACAGTTCGAAGCATTCGTTCTACTTCTGATCCAAAATCGGCATGTCCAGGAGTATCAATAATATTAATTTTTGTTCCTTTATACTTAATTGAAGTATTTTTTGCATAAATTGTTATACCTCGTTCTTTTTCTTGGTCATCACTATCCATAACTCGTTCAACTATTTGAGCATGAGCATCAAATGTATTACTTCCTTTTAATAAGGCATCGACAAGGGTTGTTTTACCATGATCTACATGGGCAATGATTGCAATATTTCGAATTTCCATATCCTTCATAAAGTTTTTTAAATAATAAATAAAATTTAATTCTTATTGATTATAAGTATCTGCCTATGTAAAAGAAAGGTTTTTTTATATATCCAAATAATATGACATGAGAGAAAATAAAAGAACAAATGTAATTGTAGTGTAGCCAACACTAAACAATTGTAATATTTATTTAAATACTATAGTATAAAAATGCGTTACTATAGTATTTAATTTTTTGTATATGGATAAGAATGTGAAAAAGACTCCGTTTGAAAACTATTTAGAAATTTTATCTGATAGTGCAAATATTTTAGATTTATCAGAAAATGTTTTAGAAAAATTAAAAAATGCTCAAAATATTCATACTGCCGAAATTTCTATTTCTGGAGGAAAATCTTTTCATGCATATAGAGTTCAGTTTAATAATGCAAGAGGTCCATTTAAAGGAGGGATTCGATTTCATCCAGAGGCAGATATAGAAGAAGTTAAGGCATTAGCAGCACTTATGGCAATTAAATGTGCCGTTGTAAATATTCCACTGGGTGGAGGAAAAGGAGGTGTGCAATGTAATCCAAAAGAATTAACAGAAAAAGAATTAGAAGAGGTTGCAAGAGCATGGATTCGTGCAATGGAACCATTTATTGGTCCAGAAAAAGATATTCCAGCACCAGATGTGTATACAAATCCACAAATTATGGGATATATGATGGACGAATTTGAAAAAATTCAAGGACGAAGTGCACCAGGTGTAATTACGGGAAAACCATTAGCGCTTGGAGGTTCTGCAGGAAGAGGTTCTGCAACAGCACAGGGAGGTGTGTATGTGTTATTGGATTATTTGAAAAAAATTGGAAAAAAACCATCTGAATTAACAGTTGCAGTGCAAGGGTTGGGAAATGCAGGTTTTTATGCAGCAGATATTTTACACAAAGAAGGGTTTAAAATAATCGCAGTGTCAGATTCAAAAGGAGGAATTTATGCAAAAGAAGGAATGAATCCTGAAAATATTGCATTTGGAAAAAAAGAATGTGGAAGTATTTCAGCTGCACTTGAGGCAAAAAATAAAGGAGAACTGTGCTCAGAAAAAACATGCTGCTCACCAGTTGCGATTACAAATGCGCAATTGCTTGAAATTGAATGTGATATTTTAGTTCCTGCTGCATTGGATAGAGTTTTAACGGAAGAAAATGCAAAAAATGTAAAAGCAAGTATCATTTTGGAATTGGCAAATGGACCAACAACTCCAGAAGCAGATGCAATTTTAGAAGCAAATAATATTGTAGTTATTCCAGATGTTCTTGCAAATGCGGGAGGGGTAACAGTTTCTTATTTTGAATGGGTTCAAAATATTCAAAATTTTTATTGGGAAGAAGCAGATGTTCAAGTGAAATTAAAAAATATTATGCTGAAAGCTTCAAATGATATTTTTAATTTTGCCGAAGAAAATAAAATTTCATTGCGAAAAGCATCATTTGTTTTAGCTGTTAAAAGAATTGTTACGGCTATGAAATTGAGAGGAAGAGTCTAATTAAGAAGATAGACTTGTGTAAAAATCTTTTTTATGATATGTTAGTTTGGATTTTTACAAGAATTATTTCTTTGTGGTCAAGAAATAATATTTCCTCGTTTAAATCTAATACTTATTTTGAACCACATTTATACACTTATGGCAAATATTACTACTACGGTCTTACACGAAAAAGACAACATGCTTGAAGAAATTTTAGCAAATGGTCCAAAAGCAATGGCACTTGTACCAGGGAACGTTGTTCCAGGTCGAGTTGTTGCAATGTCACGAGGAAAAGTTCTTGTTGATCTTGGAGGAACTACTACAGGTATTGTTTCTGGAAAAGAATTGATTGATGCTTTTAACACAGTTAAAGGTATTGAAGTTGGTTCTGAAGTTACAGTTTTTATCTTAGAAGATGAAAATGAAGAAGGAATGGTTGTTTTATCATTTCGAAAAGCTGCTCAAATGCGAGCATGGGATACATTCCTAGAAATGAAAGAAACAAAAGAAACGATTGAAGTTGTTGCAAAAGAAGCAAATAAAGGGGGATTAATGGTAGATGCAATGGGTGTTAAAGCCTTTCTTCCAGTTTCTCAATTGGCACCAGCACATTACCCACGGGTAGATGGAGCAAATGCTACTGCGATTTTAGATCATCTTCAATCTTTTATTGGTCAAAAATTTACAGTTTGTGTAATTACGATTAATGAAGAATCTCGAAAACTTGTTGTTTCTGAAAGAGAAGCAATGCATAAAGCTCGAGCTCAAGAATTAAAAGATTTAAAACTTGGTTCTACAGTAAAAGGAACTATTCATGGTCTTGTAAAATTTGGAGCATTTATGACATTTGGATCTTTAGAAGGTTTAGTGCATATTTCAGAAATTTCATGGGGACATATTAAAACTCCAGGAGAAATTCTTAAAGTTGGACAAGATGTTGAAGCAATGCTTATTGGTATTGATGGAGAAAAGATTTCTCTTTCTGTAAAACGATTAACACAAGATCCTTGGATTGATGCTGTTAAAGACTTTAAAAAAGGGTCTACGGCAACAGGGATTGTAAGTAAAGTTGTAGACTTTGGTGTTTTTGTTAATTTAGCTGATAATGTAACAGGACTTGTTCACAGAACTCAAATGGTTGAGGGTGAAAAAGAAAAACTTGTAGAAGGAGAAGAAGTTACAGTAACTATTCTAGATGTAAATCAAAAAGATCATTCTTTACGAATTACATTTAAAACTCCAGAAGAAGTTGAAGCTGCTGCAAAAGAACGACAAGCTGCTAAAGAAGCACGACAAGCTGCTAAAGAAGAAAAAGCTGAAGCGTCAAAAGAAGAAAAAGCATAATCTTGTTTACAAAAAACAAAATATTAAAAATAACCAGAAGATTTTTCTTCTGGTTATTTTTTAAAACTTACATAGCTAAAAATTCTTTTTTTTTATACTATATCTCTACAGAAATTATAATTATATTTTGCATTGTAAAAACATGAGTGAATTAAAAATTTTAGATGGAAACAACGCAGCAGCCGAAGCTATGCGACAAATTGCACCAGAAGTGGTTCCAGCGTATCCTATTACGCCTACTTCATATATCTTTGAAATATTTACAAAGCATGTAAATAATGGATTGGTTCAAAGTGAAGTTATGACCGTTGAAAGTGAGCATGCGGCAATGTC
>DQTD01000015.1 GCA_016839105.1 Candidatus Altimarinota bacterium | reverse complement strand
GATAGTATGCAATCTGATTCTGTAATAAATGAATCGGTGAAAGGGTTCATGGTGGAAAGTTTTATAGAAAATGGAAACCAAAATGTGAATAAATGCATTGGTTTAGATGATGTTAAAAAAGGAGTTTCTATTACTGATGGGTGTATCGGTTTAAAAGAAAGTATAGAAATGGTAAAAAGTTTGGCAGATAGGTTATAATTTTTTAAGAAATGGAAAGACATACAGATGGATATCATTAAAAATAGAAATTTGCATAAGCTCTCTATCTCTGATTAGTTCTTGAATTTAGGTATGAATAAAAAAAATATTTATATTTTTTTTAATATGATACTATCTTTATATAAAAAAAATTATTTATTAAAAAACATGTCAGAAATTATTGAAAATCCAACTCTTGAAGAATTTGCTAAAAATAAAACATATATTGGAGTTATAGAAAAAACAGTATTTGGTGGAAAAGGACTTATTTCTATTGAAGGATTTAAAATTTTAATTAAAAACGGAATTGAAGGTCAAAAAGTTGAATATTTAGTAACAAAAAAGAAAAAAAGTTATGCAGAAGGGCGAATAGAAAAAGTTTTAGAACATTCAGAATTAGAAATTCCAGAAGAAGAACGACGAAACGCTTTACCTGGTTGTCCATACCAAAATATTTCGTATGAAAATCAGTTAAAAATGAAGTATAGACAATTATCTGAAATTTTTAGAAATTATGAAGATGTTGAAATTCCAGAATTTAAAGGTTCGCCAGAAGTTTTTGGGTATAGAAATAAAATGGAGTTTTCTATTGGATACGAAAAAATGACACGAGAAATTGTAGATGGAAAAAAAATATGGAAAGACGAAGGAGTTGCAGTTGGATTTCATCCTGCTGGATCATGGTCTGATGTTGTATCTATAGACGATGTATTTTTAGCAAGTGAGGCTGTAAATATTATACGACGAGAAGTTGAGGCTATTTTAAAACGATCGAAATGTTTAAAAAAAGCTCCGTGGAATCCGTTAATTTCAAAAGGATTTTGGAGAGGGTTAATTTTTAGAGAATCGAAAGCAACAGGAGATATTGCTATAAATTTTGTAGTGCATTCTCATCAAGATGACAAATTTTGGGAACGATTAGTTGCAAGTATTTTAGATGTTGAATTACCAGAAGGATCGCAAGTTGTAGGGATTTTAGAAACAGTAAATGCTGGACGAAGCGATGCAGTAAATAATCCAGAAATTACAACCTTGTATGGAGATGCACGAATTTTAGAAACACTTGGAAAAACAGATTTTGAAATTTCGCCTTTTTCATTTTTTCAAACAAATTCAAAAGGAGCAGAAGTGTTATATGACACGGTAAAATCTAAAATTGGAGATACTGAAGGAAAAAATGTTTTAGATTTATTTTGTGGAGCAGGAACAATTGGAATTTATTGTGCAAGTGATGCAAATAAAATTGTTGGAATTGAAATGGTTCGAGAAGCAGTAAAACAAGCAAAACATAATGCAAAAATTAATGATATTGATAATGCAGAGTTTATTGCGGGGAAAGTTGAAATGGTGTTACCAGAAGTTTTAGAACAAGACGATTTTGATACTGTTATTATTGACCCTCCACGAGTTGGAATGCATCCAAAAGCGTTGCAATATGTTGCAAAATTACCAATTAAAAAACTTGTATATATTTCTTGTAATCCATCTACGCTAGAGCGTGATGTTGATGCATTAAAGCTTTCTGGTTGGAGATTAAAAGAAGTGCAAGGAGTTGATATGTTTCCTCATACGCCTCATATGGAAGTAATTGCAGTAATTGAGAAAGACTAATAGTGTAAATATCTGAAATAATGGAATATAACAAAAAAGCTCATAATATAATATTATGAGCTTTTTTGTGAATAAAACTTTTCTGCAGTTTGAACATCTTTTGTAATTTGTTCTGCAAGTTTTTTACTGGAATCAAATTTAATTACTTCTCTTATTTTATGCATAATATTAAAATTAATATCTGTGTTAGTTTTAATATTATCTAATATATTGCTAGTATCTGTGGAAATGTTACTGAGAGTTTCTAATACAAAAATTTCTATTCGAAACTCTGTTTCATTAAATGTTGGACGACTTCCTAAATGTAATAATCCTTTAAGATTTTTATTTCTAAGTGAAAGCTCCACAATAAATACACCAGCATTATTTTGTAATTCTGATGTATCTTGTTTTGAATTGATTGTAAGATTTATAGTTGGAAAACCAAGTATTTTTCCTCGTCCATCGCCTTTAATAGTTTTTCCTGCGAACAAAGTCATAATTATATCTGCTTATTTTTTTAATCCAATAAAGAGAGAAGGTTTCTTTTTTAATATTTTTGGAGTAAGTCCTTCAATTAAATATCGAGTAAATGTAATTGCGGTAAACATTGAAATTAAAATACCAATAGCAAGTGTTATCGCAAATGCTTTAATAATAGATGTTCCCAGTGCAAATAATATAAAGCACGTAATGAGTGATGAAATATTCGAATCTCGTATCGATGACCATGCTTTATCGAACCCTGTTGCCACTGCATCATTAAATTTTTCTCCAGATTTTAGTTCTTCTTTAATTCTCTCAAAAATTAAAACATTTGCATCTACTGCCATACCAATAGAAAGAATAACTCCAGCTACTCCAGAAAGAGTTAATACAAATCCAAAATATTTAAAGAGCGAAAGAAGAAATAATGCATAAAATAATAATGCAAAAATAGCTAAAATTCCTGCGAATCTAAAGAAAAAGATAATCCATGCAGTAACCATTGCAAACCCAATAAGTGCTGCATAGATAGAAAGTTCTAGTGCTGTTTCTCCTAAACTTGCCGAAATTTTTCGTTCTGAAACAAGTTTAATTGGTGCTGGTGTTGCTCCAGAATTTAAGCTTTCCGCTAAATCTGTTGCTGTTTTTTGTACTTCTCTTAAATTTTTTCCTCCCATTGAAATTTGTGCATTTCCATTTATTCGTTCTCGAACACAAGGTGCTGAAATATTTTTATTATCCACAAAAATAGCAAATTGGTCTCCTGTTGCTCCACATATTGTATTGGTATGTTTTGCAAGTTCTCCTGTAATATTTCCAAATATTTTCGCTCCTTGTGCAGTAAATTCAATATTTACAACTGGTTCACCAGTGTTTGTATCTGTTCCAACTTTTGCCACTTTAAATTTTCCACCATCGAGTTGAGTAGATGCCCATGGTTGGGGTACAAAATATATAAATCGTATAAACCGAGAATCTTCAGTATGTGGAGTTTCTTGTAATGTATATTGTAATAATACCGATTCGCTTTGTGAGGATAGATCAATAAGTGAATATGTATAGCTTCCTGTTTCTGGGTTGAGTTCATTTTTTTCTACTAAATATGTATTAAATAAATACCATTGTCCTTCTCCCATTTGAGCAAGTGTGTCAAGATCTGTGTTTGGAAGTTTTTGTACTAATGTTTCAACCGATACATTTTTTTCTGAAGGAAAAAGTTTTTCTGCATCTGTAAATGTTTTTTCAGCATGAAGAGATATTCGTTCTTTTTGTGTTAATGCTGATTGGTAATATGTTAAAAGATATGCTCCATTTGGTAGAAAATGTGGAGTATTATCCCATCCAATATATTCTGGATTTTGTGTTAATAAGGTTGTTGCAAGTTTTGTGTCTCCAAGAGTTGCACTTGTTATTTCATCTAAAAATGCATCTTCTAAATTTAATGCTCTTCCTTCTTTGTTGAGTGTAATTTCTTTTGCTACATCGTCAAAAGATAATTTTTTTGTAATAGCATTTTCTACCGTATTTTTTGCTAGATTTGTAGTATCGAGTGGTGTTTTAAATTCAAGAGATGTTACTTTTGCTAGTTTTGCTCTATTCTCTTCTGTATCTATATCTGTTGTAAGTTCAACTACTACAAACCAGTCGTCTCCTCGTTGAGATGAAAATACTGAAACTTCTTTTGTTCCATCTGGATCTATTCGTTTTTTTAGTGTTTTTACAACTCCTGCTGCAATTTCAGATTTTTTAAGAGATGCTGAATTTATATCGATAGAATTTTCAGATACGAGTCCTAGTTTTCGTTCTGCTTCAGAAAAATCTACTTTATATTCAAGTTTTGTTCCTCCTGCTAAATCGATTCCAAGTTTTATTTTATATGAATTTATGTCCTCTTGTATATCCGTTGGGAGTTTTTCTTTAAGATTTTCTGGTAAATTTAAAAGTCCTAAAGAAAGAGTAAAAATTGCCAAAAGTGTAAATTTAATCCAAAACCAAGTATTTTTCATATGTAATTTATAAATATATAATATTTTACGACGCAAGGTCTAATAAAACTTTTTTTGGAGTAGTCGATTTTGTAACTCCACTTGCAAGTAAAACTCCAACCGATCCTTTTTCAATTGCAATTTTAACATCACGTCCAGTTTTAATTCCAGCTCCAATTAATACTTTATGTGCTCCAATTTGTTCAACGCTTTCAGAAATTAATTCTGGTCGACTTGCAGAAACTGAAATATTTCCACCAATTAATTTTGGTGGTTCAACTGCAATGAAATCTGCATTTGAATTGTCAGATAAAAATTTTCCTTCTTCTGTTGTTTCTGCACAGCAGACAACAGTTAATCCTGATTTTTTTGCGAAATTAATAGTAGAAATTAATGTTTCATAGTTATTATCTGTAGAAAATCTATTTTCACTATGATGTAAAATAACACCTTTTGCACCCATTTCTTTTAGCATTTCTGGTAAAATTTTTCCAGTAGAAGAACCAAAACTTGCGTTATCACAATGTTGGGCATAAATATCTATTTTTTCTGCAAATTCGCTACAAATGCTTTGTAAGTCTAAAGAGTTGATTGCGACTGCAAATTGCACATCTTTTCTTGTTTTTTGAACTTCGTTTTGTGCATCTATATGCGTTTGTACCAGCTCTTTCGCTTTTTGAAACACACCAGTTGGGTATGCTTTAAAATTGGTCAAAATTATCATTTGTTTTCTGTAAAATTTTTATATGAAGATACTATCATAAACGTATAAAAAAATGTAGAATATAAACAAGAGATATTTTCTACAACAAAAATGAAAGATGAAACAAAACTGTTTTGGGCAAGTGCCGATTGTTTACGAGTAAATGCGTATAAAAAAATAATAGAATTTTATGGTGATTTAGATGCAGCAAAAGATGCGATTTTAGATCCAAAAAAATCTGTATTATTACTGAAGCATGATTTACAACAAATTGGTATTCAGCAAAAAAGTATAGAAAAAATTTTAGAAAAAACAAAAAAAGTAGACCTTCCACAACAAGAAGAAAATTTAAAAAAATATGGAGCAATCGTACTGTGTCATGATGACGAAGAATTTCCACATAGTTTAAAAAATATAGATGACGCACCTGTTTTTCTTTTTGCAAAAGGGGATTTTTCAAAACTCACACGAAAATCTTTGGCAGTTGTGGGAAGTCGAACTATTACAAATGAAGGAAAATGGGCATGTTCGCATTTGTTACCAGAACTTTCACAAGCAGGATTCACTATTGTGTCAGGAATGGCACTTGGAATAGATACTCTTGCGCATAAAGAAGCAATTAAACATGGGTCGCCAACCGTTGCATTTTGGGGAACTGGGCTGGATATTGTGTATCCGTCTGTAAACCAAAAATTAGCTCTTGAAATTATGCAAAATGGAGTAGTTTTTTCGGAATTTCCATTTGGAACATCACCCACTCCATATAATTTTCCACGAAGAAATCGTTTAGTTTCAGGATACAGTGATGGAGTTTTAGTAGTAGAAGGGAAGGAAAAATCGGGTTCACTTATAACTGCACAATTTGCAATGGAACAAGGAAAAGATGTTTTTGCTGTTCCTGGTCCTATTCGTTCGCCACTTTCAAGAGGTCCGCATAAACTTATTCAAGAAGGTGCAAAACTTGTACAATATGCATCTGATGTATTGGAGGCATTTGGTGTAACGCAAAATTCACTTTTTGCTCAAGAAAATGTTCATCAGTGTTTACCAAAAAATGCAGATGAAAAAAATGTGTATAATGTGCTTTCGTATTCAGCCATGCATTTTGATGAAATCGTAAGAAAAACAACTATTTCGGCACCAAAACTTTCTTCTATTTTAATGATGATGTCGCTCTCAGGAGCAGTTGAAGAATTGAGTTCGGCAGGGTGGGTGCGAAGATAAATTAGCTTTATAAAAATTAATGAAAAAAAATATTGTAATATTAACGGCAGGAGTAGGAAATGGTCATAAAACAGCAGCATTTGGTATTAAAAAAAATCTGAACGATGTGCAAAATATTAACAGTATTGAGGTTATAGATATTACAGAAGTGTATTTGGTTGGTAAAATAGTAAAATTTATTTTTGATAATTCGTCATTTTGGCTTTTGGAAAAAATTTATACTATAACAAATAAACCAAAATTTTCGTGGTTTGATAAAATTTTTATAAATATCTGCTTTTATAATGTAAATAAAAAACTAAAAAATATGAGTAATTTAGAAATATATGTAACATTTCCGATGTTACAGCTTTTAGATATTTGTTTTGAAAAAAATGTGAAAACTATTATTCAGGCAACAGATTTTTATACACCTCATTTTTCTTGGGCGTGGAATAGTGAAAATGTTTCAGAAATCAGAGTTTTAGATGCACATGCAAAAAAATATTTACTACAGAATATAGAGAGTTTAAATACTATAGAAAATAAAAATAAAATTATAATTTCAGAATTTCCGCTTACTATAAATAAAAAAAATATTACAAATAGAGCAGATAGAGCAGGTAGAGAAAATAGAGAAAATAAAACTATTTTATGTTTTTTTCATAATGTTTTATTGGGCAATGAAGAAGAAATTATACAAAAAATTCAAAATGTAAAAGAGTATAAAAATTATAAAATTATAATTTTGGCTGGAAAAAATTATGCAAAAATTCAAAAGTTTGTCTGTGTTCAAAATAAGAGTAATTGTGAGATTTTACATTGGGTCGATACATCAAAAATGACTACATATTGTAATAATGCAGAAATAGTGGCTGGGAAATGTGGTGGTGCTTTTATTGCAGAGGTTGTGAAATTACAAAAAAAATTAATTATTACTGGAATATTTTCTGTGCAAGAAGAGGGGAATTTTGAATATATAAATAAATATTATTCTGATTTATTGGTTGATATATAGTTTTTGGCATGATAATAATTTTTTACTTACAACAGAAAAAGATAATCTTGTACGTACATTAAGAAAAGTTCAAAATGGAGATGTGGATTTACCAGAAATTAAAAACTCAAGAAGATTTTCTTGAGAATAAAATGGCTTATATGCAATCTATCAGCAAGGAAATCATGCAGAAGT
>DQTD01000023.1 GCA_016839105.1 Candidatus Altimarinota bacterium | reverse complement strand
TTTGATGTCTAAAATTAAATCAAATTTTGTATAAATTCTTATTGTTTCAGGTAAAGGCTCAATATAATTACTAAATTCTATATTTTCAATAGTTCCTTCTTCAATAATATCATTGTTAACCTTTGCAATAATTTTATCTTTTTCTCTATTTGAATCATCTCGCAAGCATTCAAAACGACGATTTTTACTACTTTGAAGTTTTTTACTGGTAAAATTTTTTTCAACTTTTTCCAGATATTTCAATATCTGCATTACTACAAATATTTCTCGTTTTTGCATCTATATTGTACCCTTCTTTTAGATAATAATGATTTTCAATTTTCTTAATTTTTCTGATTCATTATTTTAAATCATTTTCCAGCACATTTCAGTATAAATACTCATATAATTTATTTCTTAAATATCTCCCCCTATAAGAATAACTTTCCCTTCATGCTCTTTTAGAGAAATATTCTCTCAAAGAATGTATAAAAAATAAAGACTATGATATAGTTTTTATATACTTTTTTAAAGAAAAATCTGTGAATCTTATTCCCGTAAAAACACGAATTTTACAAAAAAATGAAAACCTTTTTTTATTTTTTATAGAATATGCAGAAAAAAATATAAACAGGGTAATTCAAGAAAATTCTGTATTGGTTATTTCTTCAAAAATAGTTGCGGTAAGTCAAAATCGAATTATGAATATTCTAGATATAGAGAATAAAGAGAGTGTAGAATTATTTAGAAAAGCAGTAATAGATGAAGCCGATGAAATTTTAGTTGATAAAAATAAATTTTTCTTAACAGTGAAAAATGGTGTGGTTATTGCAAATGCAGGGATAGATAAATCAAATAGTAAAACTGGTGAAATTATTTTATGGCCAGAAAATATTCAAGAATTTGCTGATATATTTTCTGAAAAAATAAAAAAAAAATATGCTTTAAAAAATTTTGGAGTAGTAATTTCAGATTCAAGAGTAACTATGCGAAGACGGGGGACTGTTGGGGTTGCATTAAATTGGTCTGGTTTTTGGGGGGTGAAAGATGAACGAGGAACAAAAGATTTATTTGGTCGAAAACTTGAAGTTTCTACTGTGAATATTGCGGATAATTTAGTGAGTGCGGCAGAAATTTTAATGGGACAGGCAGCAGAATGTATCCCTTTTGTAATAATTCAAAATTTGGATTCAGGTTTGTTTACAAATATTCAACAAACGCATAAAAGTGCTGAAATTTCGCAAGAAGAAGATTTGTTTCAGATAAGTTCCAATTAATTCATATTAAATAATCGTTTTGCATTTTCAAATAAAATATTTGAGCATTCTTCACTATTCATTTTTTTTATATTGGCAATTAATTCTATTATTTCTTTAATATTTTTTGATTGATTTCGTTTTCCTCTCACACTTTGAGGTGCTAAATATGGGCTATCTGTTTCAGTAACAATATATTGAATTGGTGTGTGTAAAATTGCATCACGAATATCGTGGCTTTTTGGATATGTTGCGGCACCTCCTATTGAAATGAAAAAATTAAATTGTGTTGTTACGATTTTTGCAAATTCTGCATTTTCTGAAAAACAATGAATTACTCCAGAAATTTCTTTATTTTTTGTTATTATATTTTTTTGTAAAAATTCTAAGGTTTCGTTTCGTGCATTTCGTGTGTGAATAATAATTGGAAGAGTGTATTTTTTGCATAATTCAATATGTTTTTCAAAAGAAATTTGTTGGTGTTCTCGCATTTTTGGAGAATCGTTATGGTAAAAATCGAAACCTGTTTCTCCAATTGCTACAATTTTTTTAGTTGTAGTATTATTTTTATAATTTTTTTCTAGCTCTTCTTTAAAATAAATAAAACTTTTGTCTAAATTTTCAAAATTTTCTTCTACATAACACGGGTGTAATCCAACGGTTGCAAACATTTTATTACTGGTATGTGCAAGTTCTATTGCTTGTTTTGATGTATCCATATCGCAGCCGATTTGTATTTTATGTTTAACACCACTTGCAAAATCATCTGCAAGCATTTGTTCTCGGTCAGAGTCAAAACTTTCAAAATAATCATGAGTATGTGTGTCAAAAATTTTAATTTTTTTCATAGTAATGTATTAATAATATATTGTTAAGCAATGTTTTCTATACTTAGGATAGTAGATATTTATAGTCTGTAATCTACATTATGATATAATTATCTGAAATACAAATTTTACAGATATTAATAAAATTATATAGATTTATATTTATTATGAACATTACAGTTATTACATCATTTATTAAAAGTATATTAAGATTACTTGGATTTTTTATTGTGTTAGTTTTTTGTGTACACACAACATTTGCAGAAAATTTAGAAATTACCGCTTTTGATTCTATAGCAGGGTATGGAACGGAAATTTCAATAAAAAATGGAGATGTAAATAGTGAAAAAAAAATTATTATTCAGTCGGAAAATAATACTATTCTTACATATTCTACACGGCTTGATACTGCAGGAAATAGTTCATTTATAGTGCCAGCAGACGATTTACAGCAAGCAGGAGTATATAATTTTGTAGTTGTAAATAAAAATGAATCGTATGCGGATAGTCAAAAACAAACTTTTTATATTTATGAAGATGAATTATCTGTTTCGCAATCTCAAACATATGTGATTGATGAATCGGTTAAAACAGGGAAAAAAACAAAAGTTACTGCGATATTATATGATAGATTTCAAAATCCAATTTCTGGACATCGGGTAAAAATGTATTCGAGTAGACCAGCAGATTTTATTTCTTATGTTGCTTCTGATATTAGTAGTGATAGTGGAGAAGTGTCTTTTTATATTTCTTCGTATAAGGCAGGAGAATCAGTTATTACTATTAAAGATGAAACGTTTGATTCTGTTCTTTCCAATAACTTAAAAATTAAATTTTATACTCCTCTTAATAGTGGTGTGAATGGTTTGGATGCAGATGCAACTGGTAACGAAAAATATTCAAAAGTTGCACGATTTAAAATAACATTTCCAACTGTTGTAACTGTTGAATCAGATGCAAATTACTTAACGTTAGAGGCTTTAGATTCAGAAGGAAATATTGTTAAAGATTTTACAGGATCTGTTATTTTAAAAGTACCAACAGATAAAAATATAGTATTACCGGGAGAAAATGATATTTATACATTTTCTACAAATGATCAGGGAAAAATCTTATTTTCGAGATCTGTGATTTTTTCAGTGATAGGAAAGCATACATTAGAGGTTTATAAATATGATAAAACGATTGATGATATCAATTATAATATTTTTGGAAAACATCTGGTTTTGGTGGAGAAAAAAATAAAAGATCTAAATCCAGGAGACGTGGAAAAAAAAGTGTTGATTATAACACCTTCCAATAATTCATCATTTTCGAATAAAAATATTTCTGTTACGGGAAAAGGAGTTCCATATTCTGATATTAAAATTGTATTAAATGATACTCCTGTTTTAGAGGTAGGTGTAGATGGAGATGGAAATTTTAAAGGATTATTACGAAATATTGAAGATGGGACTCATATATTAACAGCATATCAAAAATTGGATACGTTAACGGTTTCGAACGATGTAACATTTGTGGTAGATACAAAAGTTTCAGGAATTGTTTCTGGAGTATTTTCTCCACATCTTGTGGTGCCAAAACAGGAAATTACGGTTATTCTTACCGTGACAGATGAATCAGACATTAAGCATGTAGAGTTGATGATAGGGAATGATAGAGTGAATAAAACCATTGCTCAAAAAATAGGAAATAAAAAGTATCAAGCAATTATAACGGCACCAGATAAATTGGGGGAGTATACTATTTCGGCTATTATTACCGATAAACTTGAAAATGAAGGAAAAACAAATTTATCACCTCAGTTAATAGTGAAGGCAAAGGATATAAAAATAGAAGGGATTAAAAATTTGAAAGCGAAATATGATATAAAAACAAAAATTGTACAATTATCTTGGGATTTATTGAATAAGAAACCTCTTGTATATATTGTGCATTCTGGAATTAAAAATGATGAAAATAGTTTAAAAAAAATAAAAACGGTTTCAAATAAAACAAATAGTTTGGACCTTCCAAATTTATCTTCTGGGATTTATTATTTTCAAATTACAGCGATGGACAATGCGGGAAAAGAAAATGAAAAATCTGAAATTATTTCTTTATCAATAGTAAAGCCTACACCTACTCCAACACCTACTCCAACACCAGTTATTACAAAAAAGCCAACACCTACTCCAACACCAGTTATTACAAAAAAGCCTACACCTACTCCAACACCAGTTATTACAAAAAAACCTACTCCGACGCCACAGCCCGATCCAATTATTTTTATTACGAATAAAGAAGAATCTATTGCTGTAGGGTGGGAAAGATATAAAAATTCAACAACAAAAAAATATGTAAAAAATTATAAATTATATTACGGATTGTCTTCGCATTCATATGCACAAGAAGAAGATATTGAGCATCTTTCTTCATTTACAGTGAAGGATTTAATACCAAATTTGAAATATTATATTTCTATAGATGCTCTGGATTCTAATGGGAATATTTTATATTCGTATAAAGAAGTTGTGGGAGTTCCTTTGGAATCAACTTTTCATAAAGCACCACAAAATAAACCAATTGCATATCCAGAATGGATTGTTGCAACTGGTCCAAAAATATTTTTATTTTTAGGTGGAATATTTCTTATACTTTCAGGATTTTTTCTATTTTTGCATAGGCGACAACAGAAGTCTTAAAAATTCCATATGTTATAAAATATGCACCAATAATATCTATTGAATAATGAATTCTCATACTGATAACAGTTACTGCCATTACTATAGAAATAATAATAAAAATATTTCGAAATATTTTAAAGTCCCAAAAAAATAAAGAAATTAAAAAAGGGATACCGGTATGTCCCGAAAAAAATAGATCGTTTCTAAAAAATTGAACAAGACTAAATATATTTAAATGCAGGTTAAAAAAAGAGGGAATATTTAGGTACGGTGTAATATGATCTGGAGGGATTCCTATATAGGTTGAGGAAATACAAATCCCTCGAATAAAGAAAAATAATGCAAAGCTAAAAATTACAAATGGTATTTTTTCTGGAATTTTATAAATTGCATATCCTATACCAAGCGGGAATAAAATCCACATTCCTAAAAAATAAATAAGAGATAGGTCATATTTAGGGATAATAACGAAAAGAATATCACCTACGGGAATATTTAATGCAGAAATATCCGTGAACATAGAAAGTGTATTTTGCCACCAAATTGCAAAGGACAGAATAAAAGATGTAAATATTATTTTGAAAAAAAAATCTTTTTTATTATTAATTATTTCAACCTTTAGGTTTGCAAAAAATGCTTGTATGATTGTTGTCATAATTATTTTGTAGTAAAAAATAAGTAATGGTGCAAGTATTATAAAATACTCTTGCATATTTTAGCGATTTTCGCTACTTTAGTTCAAGATTTTTATATTGAAATATATATAACATTGGAAACATAATTTATTTATAATAAAACAATATGTCAAATAGAACAGCCTCACGACAACATGGATTACACCGAGTAAAACGAATGCAACCTACAAGTAAACGAAAACGAAGCCTTGGAGCAAAAGGACGAAGATTTTCAGCTGCTGCAGCACAAGATGCACGACACGAAGCAATTCTTTCTGCTATTGCAGAATTTGAAGCCTCTGTGGCATAATAGAGGTATCTATCATAATTTAAAAACAAAATAGAATGAATAATATTTCTACTTTTCTTAAAACATCGTTTTTTAGTGTTATTGCAACATTAGGATTTTTTGCATCGACTGTTTCTGCAAATGAAATAATAGAGGTTGAAGCTGTAGAGGTGACAAAAGAAATCACCTTATTAAAAGCATATTTAAATAATTCTGAACAATTACTTGCAGAATTACCAAAAAAAATATTTGCTACTCCTGCTTATTTATTTGCTGATGCATCTAATCCTTTTGGGATTGATACTCGATTAAAAGCTGATGCAGCAAAAGAGGATGATTTGCAAACATCGGTAATCTCAATTATAAATTACCTGCTTCTCTTTTTGGGATTAGCACTTCTTGGGATTATTATTTATAATGGTGCAATGATAATATTTAGTCAAGGAGATGAACAGGCTCTTACAGATGCACGACAAGCAATTATTTATGCAATAATTGGTGTTGCGGTTATTGTTCTGTCATATACATTAGTAGATTTTATTGCAAATGTTGCTACAGGAGGAGGATCTGTAGAATAAAAAAGGAAAAAAAACATATTTAGAAAATGAGCTTATATCATATTGATATAAGCTTATTTTCTTGTTATAATTACAAGAAAATTGTAAATATAATTATATGAATGTTAAAAATGTATTAGCGGATAGTATTCCGAATCTAGATAGTATTTCTGATTTTTATCCATCAGATTTTACTGAATTTATAGAACCTGATACTCTCGCCTCAAATAGTGGTATTTTTGGTCATTGGTTTTTTACAGATGCAATTCCTGCGTGGGTATCGTATGGAGTGAGTTTATCTGTTGCTATTGCTATTTTGTTAATTGTTGTTGCTGGAATTTACTTAATGACAAGTCCAGAATTAACAGATATGAAAGAAAAGGCTATAAATACAATTAAGTGGTCTATAGTTGGTTTAATTATAATTATGTTATCGTATACAATTGTTGAAGTTTTAAATAATATTGCATTTAGCACGGGAACAAATCCAAGTGTTGGAATAGATGTAGAAAGTAATTCTCATTTAGATAATTTAGTAAAAGGAAATTTAACACAAGAATTAATTCCAGAGCTTATTCAAACGATTTTAAAACTGATGGGAACTATCGCATTGTTATTATTTATTTATGCTGGTGGAATAATGGCGTTACGAGATGGCGATGATGAGAAAGTGACGAAGGCAAAAAATATTATTATTTATGTTGTTATTGGTGCGGTTGTCTCATTGATTGCGTATCTTGTTGTTGAAGCGGTGATTCAGTTTGATTTTAATTAATTTATTGAAAATAACTCCAAAATAATTTTGAAATATTTTCTAGGTTAAATTTATCTTGTACAAATTTTTGTGAATTTTCTGCAATTTGCAAAGCTTTGTCTTTATTATGTGCAATAATTATAAGTGTGTGAGCAAGACTTTCTGAGTTTCCAGCTTCGAAGAAAAAAGCATTTTCTTTATCTGTAAAAATTTTAGCAGGAGTACCAATGTTTGAAATGCATGCAATTCGTTTGCTGGCTCCAGCTTCTATTGGAGTTCTTCCAAATGGTTCTTTTTCTGTTGATGCGTGTATTACTATTTTTGATTCCTTGAGGGCGGTCTGTAGCGGAGTGAATCCTGCAAACCGAATATTTTTTTCTAAATTATTATCTTTAACAAATTTATGAAGATTTTTTTCGTATGTTAAATCTTCCATTTTATTTGATGCAGCTCCGTATATTGTGAATTGAAATGGGAATTCTTTTGCATTTTCTTTCAGCCATAATGCACTTTCTAGTACTATCATTTGTCCTTTCCACGGTGCAATTCTTCCAATAATACTTGCTGAAAATAATGGAGCTGTAATCTCGGGAAGAGATGATAGTTGTTCTATGTTAACTCCATTTTTAATAACTTCTATTTTCCATGGTTTAATTCCGCTTTCTAATAAATATTTTTTTACAGAATATGAACAAGCAAGTATTTGAGAAAATTGTGGAATTAAAAATTTAGCCAAAATTTTTGGCATGGTGTAATCATGTGACATAAAAATAGTTTTTGTATCTTTTGGAAAGAAAAATTGTGATATTCCTGTTATTATTCCCGATCTTACGGTATTTGCATACACAGTATTATATTTATTTTCTTGTACAATATTTTTAATTTTAAAAACTGATTTGATAAAGTTTTTAATATTTTGGTATGAAATAGGCTTTAAGCTTGGTAGAAATAAAGATTTATGGTTGATTGTAATATTCGGGTTATCTTTTGATAATTCTTGTATTGTTGTAACTTGTTGTGCAAATGCATTATTGTTATTTATTGAGTTTGAATAAATGTCAATATTCAGAATTGTATCTGGTAGTGTATTTTTGTAGATAATAAGCGTTTGTATCATGTCTACAGAAAATAATTCTGCACCTCCAAGAAAATCCCCATTGTCTATCCAGCAAATATTAATAGTGTTCACAGTTGTATTTTATATAATTTATTTTTTAGCATTTTTACTATCTTTATTTTTTGTATTTTCTTCTATTTGAACTAATACTCCTGACTTTTTTCCTCGTTGAGAAAGAAGTTTAATAGATGCATTTTTCATTATTTTTTGTGTAAGAAGTTCATGTGTGATAACGTCTTCTACTTGCTCTTGAATTATTTTTTTAACTTTTCGTGCACCATTTGCACTGTCAAAACTTTCTTTTGCAAGATATGTAATTACTCCTTCCGATTGAGTAATAATTAAATTTTGCTTTTTTAATCGTTTTGCTAATTTCTTTAATTCGAGTACAACAATAGCTCTAATAGATTTATTACTGAGTGGTTTAAAAATAATTGCTTTATCGAGTCGTCCTAAAAATTCAGGTTTAAAATAATTTTTTACTTGCTCCATAACGAGTGCAGATTTTTCTTCAAAGTCTTCTTTTGCCCTTTCTGCTTGAGATGATTGCATTGTAAATCCAATTTTTGTTGCAGAGTTGGTAAGAATTTCTGCTCCAATATTTGAAGTTAAAACAATAAGAGTATTTTTAAAATCTACTCGTCGCCCTTTGTTATCTGTTAAATATCCGTCTTCAAAAATTTGTAAAAGTATATTTTGAAAATCTACATGAGCTTTTTCAATTTCATCAAATAAAATAAGAGAATACGGATTTCTTCGTACTTTTTCTGTTAATTCTCCTCCATCTTCATATCCAATGTATCCTGCAGCCGCACCAACGAGTCGTGAAGTTGCATGTTTTTCTGAAAATTCGGACATGTCTATTTTAATTAAACTGTCTTCTCTTCCATAAATTTCACTGGCTAACACTCGTACCAATTCGGTTTTTCCAACTCCTGTTGGTCCTAGGAATAAAAATTTTCCAATAGGTTTATTTGGGTCAGAAATACCAGCTCGTGACCGATGAATAGCTTTTGTAATTTTTTCAATGGCATCTTTTTGTCCAATAACTTTTTTTTCTATAGTTGTGCTTAATGCTAATAATTTTTCAATATCATCATTTTCTAGTTTTTCAAGTGGAACCCCTGTTATTTTAGAAACAGTTTCTTCTATATTTTGTTCTGTAATAGTAATTCTTTCGGTTAAAGAGGGTTCAATATTTCGAATAATTTGCATTTCTTTTTCGTATTTTATTTCTTGTTCTTTAATTTTTATCGCTTTTTCATAATCATTATTTTGCACTGCAATTTCTTTTTGTTTTAATAATTTTTTTATTTTTTTCTCCAACGCTTTCACTTCTTTCGATGCTTTTTGGCTTCGGTGTCCTTTACTCGCACAGGTTTCATCGAGTAAATCTATCGCCTTGTCTGGTAAAAATCTCTCGGTTATAAAGCGTTTTGAAAGATGCACTGCCGAAGAAATAGCAGAGTTTGTAATTTTTAATTTATGAAATTTTTCAAAAGATTTTTTTAATCCTAATAAAATTTCTACAGCTTCTTTTTCTGTTGGTTCTGGTACTTTTACAGGTTGAAATCGTCGGTCTAAAGCTTTGTCTTTTTCAATATACTTTCGATATTCGTCGAAAGTAGTTGCTCCAATCATTTGAATTTTTCCTCGAGATAGGGCTGGTTTTAAAATATTCGCAGCATCGAGGGTTCCGTCTCCACCACCTGCACCAACTATAGTATGAATTTCATCTACAAAAATTATTACTTCGCCTTTACTTGCAGTTGCATCGTCAATTACTTCTTTTAGTCGTTCTTCAAATTCTCCTCGATATTTTGTTCCTGCAATCATTCCTGCAATATCAAGTGCTAAAACACGTTTGTTCAATAATCCAGAGGGTACATCTCCATTGTGAATAGCTTGTGCTAATCCTTCTATTATAGCTGTTTTTCCTACTCCTGGTTCTCCTAGTATTATAGGATTATTTTTGGTTTTTCTGTTTAAAATATGCATAACTCTCTCTATTTCTATTTTTCGACCAATGACAGTGGCGAGTTCTTCTTTTGCAGCGAGAGCTGTGAAATCTGTAGAAAAAAAGTCTAGAGCAGGAGTATTTGATTCATCGTCATCATATTCTTCATCATCATATTCATTTACATCGTCTGAAAAGATTTCTTCAAACTCAGATATTGTATCTTCGGTTTGTGAAGATTTCTTTTTCTTTTTCTTTTTCTTTTTCCATGGTTTTGATTCTTTAAACATTTCAGATAATTCATTTTTATCTATAATACCAACCGCTCCTGAAAGCCCGTTAAATAAATCGTTTATTGAATTATGATTTATTTTTCTTTTATTTGTATTTTTTCCTCCAGAAATTTGAGAAAGAAGTTCTACTATATCGGTTTCAAGTTCTGGAAAATAAATACTCATTAATTCTAGAACTTGTGAAGCTTTGGAAGTTTTGTCTTGTAAAAATGCGAATAAAATATGCTCTAGTCCAATTTCAGTGTGTTTATATTTTTGAGCAACCTCTATAGACGTTTCAATTGCAAGTCGCAGTGCAGAAGATAATGTTGATGGAAATTCTATATCTGCAGTTTCTAATGCAAGACTTTGTCTGGCTAATAATATATTTTCTTCTGAAACTCCATGTGCAAGTAAAATCCCTGTACATAACGAATTTGCATCATTTGCCATAGCTACAAGCAAGTGATCTGTTCCTGTAATTGAAACTTTTTCCTGTTTTGCAAGATTTTCTGCAAATTTTAATGCTTTTTTTGCATCGTCTGTAAATTTATCAAATGGATTGTTGCTCATAATATGTGTGAAATTTGTATAAAAATTGATGATTATATGTGTATATTCTCATATTTCTCTGTATAATAAAAATATAAATTATAATAATTACATTTAATAACTATGGCAAATATGAAAAAAGAAGAGTTGCAAAAAATAGTAGGAAAAAATTTTGAACTTACAGACGAACAATTTGCAAAATTAGAAAAATTTGTAGAAATTTTTGCAGAAAAAAATTCGCATATAAATTTATCTGCAATTCGTGAACTAAATTTGATTTGGAGCAAGCATATTTATGATTCATTAAGTAGTGTAGATTTTATATCAAAAAATAATCCAAAAACTATTTTAGATATGGGAACAGGTGGGGGATTTCCAACAATTCCTTTGGCGATACTTTTTCCAGAAATAAATTTTTATGCACTGGATAGTGTTGCAAAAAAATTGAAATGTGTAGATGGGTTTGCAAATGAATTAGAATTAAAAAATGTTTATATTTTAAACGGAAGAGCCGAAGCACTTGGACATGACAAAAAACACAGAGAAAAATATGAAATGATTGTAACTCGAGCATTTGCAAATTTTTCGCCAATGCTAGAAATGACAATGGGTTTTTTAAAAGAAAAACATTATTTACTTGCGTATAGAGGTCCAGAGCATAACTTAGAAGACGATGATTTAGTTTTAGATTATTTTGGTGGATTCGCCGAAAATATATTTCATTACTCTTTACCAACCGAAGAAACACGAGAATTATGGTATATAAAAAAAGTAGAACCAATGATGCCACAATTTCCAAGGCATATAGGAACTCCTAAAAAAGAACCAATTATTTTAACCTAATGGGTCAATATGTTGCATGTTTTTATCTTCTAATTCCTGTACTTTTAATATTTCTTCTGGGTCTGTGGTAATAATTTTTTCTTCACTATACGAAGCAATAATTTGTACAGCGGCATGTTCGAGTCCTGCAAACATAATTCCTTGTCCAACTTCTGAATTCATTAAAAGATATTTTTCTCCTTTACTTAAATGAAACACTTTTTCAAGAATATCTGCGGCAGATGGTGCTTGTTTCAATAATAGCTGCATCGAAGAATTGGTAATAATGGCTTTCCCATAAACTGAGTGTAAAAAATCTTCTACATCTTGTGTGATAGTTGTAACTCCTAAATAATATTTTCTAGCTCGTTTTACAAGTCCGTGCAAAAACTTTGCACTATCTTCATGCTTCATCATTGTCCATGCTTCATCAATAACTAAAATTCGTTTTTTCAGCTTTGACCGAATTCTATTCCAAATAAAATCTAAAATGGTATACATGGCAATTGGACGAAGTTCGTCTTCTAAATCTCGAATTTGAAATACAAGAAAATTTACATCGAAATGAATATTTGTTTGATTATTAAAAATTCCTGAGTAACTCCCTGTGGTAAATTTTGAAAGTCGGTCAGAAAGTTCCTCACCTCCACGCATTCGTTTTAACACATTTTCTAAATCGGACATTATCGGAGGTTCTATTTCTGATGGATCTTCTGTATCCATAGTAATTCCTCGTAATGCATATGTATCAATAAGTGCTTTATCTAAAATACCTTCTTCTGTTGGGGAAATACCTTTTAACATTAATTTTAGTAACCCAAGCATTGAAATTATAGATGATCGCAAAAGATCTCCAGGGCGCAAAATTTCGTTTCTCATCGGATTAGGAATATCAAAAGGGTTAATTCTTTGTGTAGAATTTAGTGACATTTTTACTGTCGTGCCTCCTACTACTTCAGATAATTTTTGATATTCGTCTTCTGGATCAATAACAATCGCATCACTTCCCATCATTAAAGAACGCAATAACTCAAGTTTTACTGCAAAAGATTTTCCAGAACCTGATTTTGCAAAAATTACAGAATTTGCATTTTCCAGTGAAAATCTATCAAAAATAATAAGAGAATTATTATGTCTATTAATTCCATATAAAATTCCTTCACCAGTACTCATATCAGAGCTGGTGAATGGAAAACTTGAGGAAAGTGGTTCTGTATTTATACTTCTATAAATTTCTAAATTATCTATTCCAAGAGGGAGGGTACTTTCGAATCCGTGTTGATGTTGGAAATCTGCTGGTTTAGAAAGTACTAATTTTCCACCGAGCATAGACTGAATTGTGGTTTGTGTTTTTTTTATATTTTCGGGACTATCTGCATAAATAGTAAAATAGAGCCCAAATTGAAAGAATTTTTCTTGTCCACGAGCTAATTGGTCTCGAAGTCGTTCTGCATCTTCAAGGGCTGCTTCTAAACTCGGGTCTCGAGCGAGTCCTCGCTCTCGTTCCATATTTATGGTCGAGTGCATTTCGGTTACTCGCTTTCGCAATTGTTTCATAATATCTCCCGATTCGTATGGGTATATAAAAAGTGATACATCTATTTGTGCATCTAAATCTATTACAGGAGAAAGCCAGTTTGCCGAAATATATTGGGGGTATGCGTATATGAAAAATGTTTTTGCATATGTTTCTCCAATTTGAATATTTCTAAAATTTACTTTAAACGAAGAAGGAGATATTAAGTCCTTTACACTTGTCATCCCTTCTTTGAGTATTTTCTCTGCTATTCTAATTTTTTTGAGTTCAGCGTTTGAAAGTTTTTTAATATGGTTTTTTTTTTTTTTTGCACCCGATGATGAAACTTTTTTTTCAGTCATCTTTTTGTTTTATGCTGTTTTTCGTGATCGAATTATAAATGCTCCACTTGCTAAAAGAAATAATAATCCTAATGCTAAATTTGAATCAAGTCCTGTTTGAATATTTCGAGGTGGTTTAATTGTTGTACTTTTTTGTACAGAAATCGATGTATCACCATTGCTTACAGATATATTATTTTTTGTAATATTTGCAGATTTTGATCCGCTTGTAGTGGTAATATTTCCAGTTGAAGTATTTACAAGAGCCGAAGCATTGTGAAATTTTTCTCCTTTTTTGTCTGTTGTTCCTGTGTTTGAGTTTGTAACTTTTATAATTTTGTCAGATGCTTTAGGTGTTTTTGTTGTAATTGGTTTTGGTGTTGCTTTTACAATCGTTGGTTTTACAGTAGCAACTGGTTTAATGCTTGTTTGAGGCGATTTTGTTGAAGGAGTTGTTTTTACTTCTGCTGTTGTGTTTCCTCCCGAAAGTAATGCAACAAGTGGATCAACAGCTTCTTGTTTATTTGTTAGGTCTCCTGTTAAGTTTTCAGAATTTCCAAAAAGCATTGGTGCTGCACCTGCTGTAACAAGAACGGCTCCTACAATTCCCATTGCAAGTCCAATTTTTTTAGAATTATTTTTTTCTGGTACTTTTCCTAACTCAGCTGGTTTTTCATCTGTTTTAGTAACTGATGCTGTCCATTTATTTTGCATATAATTTATATTAAAGGGTGTTTATGTTTACATATTAAAACAACTTAAATCTTTCTGGTCTATTTTTTATTAAATTATAGGGTGAAGAGAGAAGTTATCGAATTATTGTATCAATATATTTTAAGTTTGTCAAGATGAAAATTAATTATATTTAAATTATAGCATAATTTACTCTGTATAAGAGTATAATTACGCTAGATTTACACTTTGTTTTTACGTAAAATATAGATTTATAGAAGGTTATTGTGGGCAAATATTGGGATGTAATTCATGTATTTTTTCAATTTCTTGCAATATTTCTGCTGATAATATTCTTTGTGTTGCTAAAATACCAGATTTTGTTTTTTCAACTGTCTTTGTTCTATATCGCAGTCCAATATCTTCGTATGTATCAAATCGACCAAATTGTCGTTTTGTATCAACCAATGCACCAAATGCAAGAGGTGAATATGCTAATAATCCAAGACCTGTATTAAGCGTGAATTCAGAAAGTGCTGTTTCAAATGTTCGTGTGAGTAAGCTGTAATTATTCTGAATAGTTTGCATTTTTGGTAAATTTTGTTCTCGCTCGAGTCTTTGAAATTCTAAAACTCCCCAAGGAGTTTCATTAGAAATTCCAAAATATTTTATAAGTCCTTCATTTTGTAATTTTTGTAAAACTTGTAGTGTTTTTTCTAGAGTAATATGCTCGGAGTTTTTTAAATTTTCTTCATTATTTTTGTAATCAAAATTGCGTGTTCCAAAAATATTTACATTTCTATCAGGCCAATGTAATTGATATAAATCTATATAATCGGTTTGTAACCTTTTTAGACTTCCTTTTAACGCTTCTCTTATATTTTTTTCATCAAAACATCGTATACCATTTCGTATCCATAGAGCATTTCCTTTTTCTGGTCCAATTATTTTTGTTGCAAGAAAAATTTCACTTGGAAAAAATTGAGAAGCAAGCACTAAAAATAATACAGGATTTGTTCCCCTTATATAAATTATTGCATTGAATAATAATTTTTTT
>DQTD01000062.1 GCA_016839105.1 Candidatus Altimarinota bacterium | reverse complement strand
TTTTTTTTCAATCTCATTTACAACCTTGAACCACCTACCAAACCCTAAAAAACCTCTTAAACTACATAAATAAATTCATAAACCGCTACAACTTGCAAAACGGTGGCTTAATTTTACAAAAAGCTTGAACCCTGCAAACACAACAAAAAAAGCCAACTCCTGATGAGTTAGCAATTATTTAGTCAAAAAATGGTGGGCCTGGATGGAATTGAACCATCGACAAAAAGATTATGAGTCTTCTGCTCTAACCCCTGAGCTACAGGCCCATATATAATCGATAATACATATTATGTATTATCGATTGAGTATATGAATTATTTCGATGCTTCTACACGAACAGTAAGAGCGGCATGAAACTCTGGAGAGAAAACAATCTCAACTCTGTTGTCTCCTAAATCTTTAATTTTTTTCGTAATATTAATTTGACTTTCATCAATTTCAACATCGAAATCAGCCTTAATTCTTTCTGCAATATCTGATTCAGAAATTGAGCCAAAAAGATGTCCTTTGTCTGAAGCTTTACCAGAAAATAACAATGTTTTTCCAGACAGTTTTACAACTGTAGCCTTTGCCCATTCTACAAATTCTGAAGAATCTTTTTCTACATTTGGAACAAATACTTCCGCTTTTAATTCTTCTTCTGTAGAAGGAAATTTAGCACATTTACCTGGAATCAATTTATTTACAGCAAATCCTCTAGGGACATCTACTAATTGACCAGCAACTCCAAGGCCTTTAACATTTTTAAGTAACAATACGTTCATAATTAATACGTTATAAAAGAAATAAAATTATTGAGAAACCATTGAGGGAAATCTAACCAAGTAGCATTATCCAATGATCTTTGCTCTACTATATATGCACTTGTAATATTTGAAAATCGATCTTTATGAGACCCAATACTCAAAATATCTAAAGCTTTTAAATCCTTATCAAAATTATATTGATATGTAGGAGAAAAAAGGAAAACCGCAGGAATATTTTTTTTAAATGATTCTCGCAATTTTTGCATTTTTGCTGCACGAACATCTGATACATGAGATCTTCTAATTTCTTCAATTAAAATACTTGCTGTAGGATCTTGATAATCTGAAAGATTATCTTTTCCAACCTGACTCTCATGAAAAAATTCATAAATATCAAGATTATACCCAAGATTTTGACCGTAAAGAAGTATATCATACTCTCTATGCTTTACTCTATCTAAAAAAGAATTCATATTCAAGACTTTTATATTAAGATCTATACCAATCTTTCCATAATCATCTTTTAGATAGTTTGCAACTTCCTTATAATAATACGGTTTATCACTTGTTACAAGGGTTAATTGTAATTTTTCCCCTTTTTTATTTTCCCTTATTTCATATTTTTGATTTACATCTTTCTCCTCTTGTGCAAGAGGCTTTAAATAAACAGAAATCGCATCTTCTTGCTCTAATTCTCCATCAAAATTCCAAAATTCTACTCTAATTTCATGCGTCCCATCATTAAAATTATCTTTTAGAGCAAGAGGAAACGACCAACTCCGTGCCATTTCTGGCTTATCTTCCTCTCGTAAAAATTCATCATCTATAAAAATTTTTGTTTTTGCTATTTTAACAGGATATTTTCCCTCTATAATAAAAAAATCATTTTGATTATTTTCTTCCTGATTTTCCCCTTCTTTTACAACATATTCAGAGCGATTGGTTTCAAATACATTTACAGTAGTTGGAAATGTTATATATAAACTATCCGATTTTTTCGGAACAAATGTTTTCGGCTTTGAACTTGGCAAAAAATATCCCCCATCTTTCAAAGCACCTTTTGCCTTTATTAAATCAAACTCATTTACCCAGTCTGAATCATCAGACTCCAATAAAGGGGTATCAATTCGTACACCACTTACAATGTTTTTAATAATATCATTTTTATTTGTAGCTAATTGCATTGCCAATCGAACCTGTCGCCCCGAATATCCATCAAACACTGCTTTTTTCATATTAAAAAATAATGCTGAATATTGCGGCAAACTATATTCTTTCAGTGTAAAATTATCTGGAATAGTAAAATCATTCTTATTCACCTTCGGAAAAGGACGAACTCCATTCAAAGAACCTACATCTAAAGAAAGCGCATTTCTTCTTGAATAAATATAAAATTCAATTTTTGATAAATACACATCAAATAATGATGAATTTTCAAATGCAGAAAGAGACAATTTAAATACACCTTTTTTTTCTTCATTTAAAGAATCAAATTTATACGGACCACTTCCTATTGGATTTTGAGAAAATTTATAATATTCCAAATCCATAACAGAAATATCTTTTAAAATATGCTGCGGAAGAATACCTACCGTAAAATTTGTAAGAAAATATTTATACGGATACTGAATAGTAAACGATATTTCATTGTCACTTAATTTTTTAATTTCCACATTTTTAAATGCTTGCTTCAAAATATCATTATTAAAATCTTCAGATTTTATAACAGTATTAAAAGTATAAAAAATATCATCAATTGTCAGATCTGCCCCATCATGCCATCGAACCCCCTCTTTTAACCTAAAAATATATGTTTTTTTATCTGCTGATAATGTATGAGTAGCAATATAATCTACTGTTTTTCCAGTATTTGTATCAAAACGCATTAACCCAGAAAAGACCAAAGAAGTTACATCAGACTCAAAACTTTTATCTCTTTTTCCGTATACATATAATGGATTCAAAACAAGATTCGAGACATCTCCAACAACCCCCTCTTTATAAACACCCCCCTTCTCTGGTTTTGATTCAGAATTTTCCATAAAAAAAACAGAGATTAACCCAAGCATTCCCCATACGAAAAACCCTCCTAACAAAAGTAAGACAAGCTTTTCTATTTTTGATACTCCCGAGAATAATTTCTTTTTAATCAATTTAATGCCTCTCATATATTTTTTACAAAAATAAACATAAAATAAACATAAAATAAAAGTAACCCTATACCCATAGAATACTTACTCTATTTCTTAATATTTTAAATATTAAACAATATGATAAAGAAATGCAGAAATAGCAAAAATGAATGCTAACACAATTGTAATTCTATGAATAACTTGTTCTCCTCCTCTTTTTGTTGTAAGTGCAGAAGAATCTTCTCCTGCCATTGACCCCATTCCAGAACTTGTTTTTGGCTGAAGCAAAATAATTATAATTAACAATACTGCCGACACTAGCTCTACCCAAAATACGATATCTTTCATGTTTTTAATTCTTTAAAATTCTTTTTAATTTCATAACAATTTCATTTTCACGCAAAAACAGTTTTTTATCAAGTTTTATTCAGAAATATTCAAAAATTCTCAAGACTTCAAATGCTTTAAACGTTAAAATCAAGATTTATTTCAACATCTTGTAATCGAAAAATACACAACCATTAATTTACACCTCCTTATTCTCAGATAACTCAGAATGACTTTTCGTAGCCATACGAAATGGCGTCAAGTTTATATTGTTCATCTTTGGATCATATAAATCTGGCAAATTTTTTACCAAATGAGTTGCACCGGCGTCAATAAATTCTTTCACTGTCACCGTAGGATTTGAATGTATAGCAACCCTATTTTCAATACCCGCCTCAAATAATGATTTAATCCCCGACGGCTTATCATCGACCCCTATGATTTTCAACGAAGATGGATGCAACTTTTGTAAATACTCAAGAGCTTTAATATATACATAAGGATTGGGCTTCATTAAAGATTTATTTGGTGCTGAAAACGAATTTTTTGCTGAAAAATATTTATCTAAACCCATAGACGAAAGCTGGTTTGATAAATTATCAGTCAAAGTATTGGTTGCAACAGAAATCTCAACACCAGCATCAGTTATATACTTTAAAAATGTCAACACATCATCAGAGACAATTTTTCCTTTAATTTCCAACTCTCTTAACAATTCATAGGAAATCAATGAGTTAATTTTTTCAACAGAAAGAAATTTAGAAAAATACATAACCATTGCTTCATAAGTCTCCAGTTGACCTTTTATAAACCCTTCTGAATGCTTCCAAAATTCTTCAAACGAATTTATATTTTCAATGCCATTCTTTTTCAATTCATCTAACACAATGCTATATAGCTCTGCAAATGCATGCTCTCTTGCAGGTAAATATTCAACAAGAGTCCCCCCAATATCAAAAACAACACCAATTGGTTTTTTTTTAATTATTTCCATTGTTTCCATTGTTTCCATTGTTTCCATTGTTTCCATTGTTTCCATTGTTTCCATTGTTTCCATTTCCTCTACCCCCCC
>DQTD01000012.1 GCA_016839105.1 Candidatus Altimarinota bacterium | reverse complement strand
CTCCTTCATTTCCTCATACTTCTGAGTTTGATTTATTTTTTTATGTAGATCCGTCGTCGGAAGAAACGCTAGAATTAACATTTAAATATCCACAAAATCTTTTAGTAGGTGATGCGAAAAAAATTAATATTTTTACACAGCCAGGTTTGCGAAAAATGCCTATAGAATTTGTGTTTCAGGCGTTTGGAGATGCTAATGTTAGTATTTTAAATTGTGAAGAGGTGTATTTTGCAGAAAATATTTCGTCGTGTTCTGTTATCGCACCAAATGCACCAGAGTTTATAAGTATATCGTTGCAAAAAGACGAAACTTTTCCTATTTTTGAAGATGTTATTTATGAGGAGGATGGAAAAAAAATTCGTCTTCAGTTTTCTGAAGAGTTAGAGCCTGTTATGGTAAAAGATATAATACTTGTAGAAAAAAATAGAAAAAATAAGAATATTAAAGCGAAAAATATCGTCATTCGCTCTGTTGTTAATGCTCCAAGAGCTATAGAAATTTTATTAGATCAGCCATTAAATTTTGAAAAACGAAAATTTTACACTGTTTTTATAGAAGGTTTTTCAGATGTGTCAGGAAATATTTTTGAGCAATATAATATTGTTATCGCATATCCAAAATATAAATAAAGTGCAAAAAGAATAAAATTTTGTAAAAATAAGTATATTATTAGCTAATTTCATCTTTATGATTTTATCACTCGATACAGATATACAGGCTCGGTCATCTTTTGGTGATGTTATTCGATCTTATAGATCTTTTACTCCAGAGGGATTTTCTGAAAAAGTTTGGATTATTTTTGAGGGAAATAAAACAGGGAAAGAATTGTTTGATGAAGTGTGTGAGAAAGTTTTTGAAGAAGTTTTTGAAAATGCTGAAGAAAGTGTGGATTCACCAATCGCACGGTTTGAAAAAGCTATGCGAAAGTTGAATAAAAAGGTTGATACAAGTGTTCGTCTTCCAGAAGATTTTTTATTTAATAATTCCTTTGCAATTTTATTGTCAGTGGATAACGAAATACATTTTACGACTCTTGGAAATTCAGAGGTATATTTTATACGAAAAGGAAAGGTTATGCATGTTTCAGATGGAATTTCAGCTCAAACGATTTCAGATGAATTGTTTTTAAATGTTGCATCAGGAGAGCTTCAAGATGAAGATGTTATGATTTTTTCAACATTAAAATTATTAAAGTATTTGACTCATGCACAGATGCAGGAAATTGCAGAAAATGATTCTCATGAAATAATTGCAACATTGAATGAATTTATTGGTGTTCAGCAGGGTGGAGTATCTGGTTGTATTGTGGCTCACGGAGCTCTGCCTCTTCCATTTGAAGAAACAATTTTACATGAAAATTCTGTAGCACAATCGGGAGAAGTTGTTTCTTCAGTGTTTTCTCCTGTGTCCGCTTTTTGTACAAAAATAAAGCATGCGGTTGAAGGAAGAGTTCCTCAAGAGATCTTATTTTTAGGAGTTGGTGTTTTGGTTCTTTTTCTTGTTTGGTCGGGAATTGGAATGCTTTCTGGTGGTGTGACAGGAGATACTGAAAAGTATAAAACGCTGTTAAGAGAAATTAACACAGAAATAGGTATTGCAGATTCTATTGTGAAAGATCATAGAGAGTCAGAGGCTTTGTTGAAGTTGGCAGCTGTAAAATTAAAGGCGGAAGATGCGTTACAAAACTCTACATTTCCAGTAGATAGTCAGAGATATTTGAATAAAATCGTTGCAATGGAGGATGATATTACAAATACAACTCGGATATCTGGAAATGCATTTGCTGATATCTCTGTTGAGAATGAAAATGATATACTCGCTGGAGTTTTCTTTTTTGACAAAGAGATGTATTCGTTTAGTGCAAAAAATTTATATAGAATTATAGGGAAAAATATAGAAAATGTTATTCCTTTGAAAGAAGAAGAAATAGTTATTAAAGCTATTCCATTAGAAAAAAAGCAAGAAATGGTGTTTCTTACAGAGCGAGGAGTTGTTTTAGAGGTTTCAAAAACAGAGGTGTCATATGCAAAAACAGATGACACAGCAAGTTGGAAACCAAATGCAAAAAATATAGGATTTTATGATAGGAATATTTATATTTTATCTCCTGAAAATAATGAAATTTATAAATATAAAAGGGGGCAAGATACATATTCAAAACCTTCTGCATATAATAAAAATTCTGATTTGCAAGATGCATTAGATATTACTATTGATGGAAATATTTTTGTTCTGAAAAAGGGTGGTGTGGTGTTGAAATTATTAAAAGGGGTAGAACAAGAGTTTGAAATTAAAAAGGCTCCAAATAATTTTGTTTCTGTTACTGAAATTATTACTTCTGTAGATTCAGATTTGCTCTTATTTCTTTCTCCTACAGAAAAAACGGTGTTTGTATTTAAGAAAAATAGTAACAGTGCTGTATATAAACAGCAAATTGTAGTAGATGTAGATAATGAAGAGTTATCTGGACTTGCGATAGATAGCGAAACTCAAAGAATTATTGTAAGTGGAAAACAAAAATTATATGAAATTCCTCTTATTACACAATAATATATTTTTAATATACAAAAAAAATGAATACCTTTTTTGCAGATGTTGTCCGAAATGAAATAATAGCATATGATACGAATCACATTACATTTAGTGCAAATTTAGATTTGCAATTTTCTGCAGGGCAGTTTTTTAATCTTAAATTGCAAAATCCGGATAAAACAAGTAAAATACAATTTATTTTACGTGGGTATTCTGTGGCATCTTCTCCTCAGAAGTTACCAATATTTGAATTGTGTGTAAAAATTGTAAAATATTTTGAAAAAAATGAACATACAGGAGAAAATATAGGAGAGGAAAAAAAAGGGATTGGTTCAGGGTTTTTGGAAAAATTGAAAAAAGGAGATCGTGTTGAGTTTCTGGGGCCATTTGGCCATTTTACAAAAAAAAATAAAGCAAAAAAAACTGTAATGTTGGCAACAGGAACTGGAATTGCTCCAATGCGAGCAATTTGTGAAGAGCTTTCTGAAGAAGGTTTTGTAACAAAGACTGTATTGTTGTATGGAGTATCAAATGCTAAGTTTGCTTGTTATAGTTCTTTTTTTCAAAATTTGGCTAATCTACATAAAAATTTTGAATATGTTTTGTTTATCTCTAGAGAAACCGATGAAGAAATACGAAAGGTTGAGGAGTTGAAAATAGTAGAAAATATAGTTTCTGGAAGAATTACAAAAGGGGTAGAAGATTTATCTGTAGAAGAATGTGTAAATACAGATTTTTTAATTTGTGGAAATCCGGCGATGGTAAAGCAGGTTCGAGGAATATTAAGGCAAGAGAAAAATGTGGAGAAGTCAGATATTGTTACAGAGCAGTACTAATATATTATATACAATATGAATAATAAGAAAAAAATTTTAATTACAGGTGGGGCAGGATTTATTGGTTCAAATTTTGCCAATATTCATAATGCTGAATATGAAATTGTTGTTTTGGATAATTTATTTTTGGGAGATAAGAATAATTTAAATCCTGATGTACAATTTGTTGAAGGTGATGCGTGTAAGCAAGAAGACTTAGATAGAGCTGGGGATTTAATTGGTGGAGTTGTAGATTATGTTATTCATTTTGCGGGAACTTCATCTCAGCCAATGTTTAACGGTGATGGTTTTGTATGGGGCTATACAAATGCAATTTCTTCTTTTGTAAATACGTTGGAATGGGCAAGAAAGCATGGAGCTACAAAATTTCTTTATGCGTCAACTTCGTCATTGTATGCAAATAATCCACTGCCATTGGTAGAAAATCAAAAGGTGGTGCCACCAAATCATTATGCAGTAACGAAGCATTTATATGAAGAATGTAGCGCATGTTATAATGTGGTTTATCCTGAGATGGATATTATTGGATTTCGATTTATGTCAGTTTATGGTCCAAACGAGGAGGCAAAAGGGGTGTATGCCAATTTAATTTCACAATTTGCGTGGGATATTGGAAGAGATTTGGCACCTGTGATTTATGGCGATGGAACTCAAACAAGAGATTTTACAAATATAAAAGATGTTGTTCATGGGATTACTCTTGCTATGACTTCAAAAGAAAAACTTGGTGCGGATGTGTTTAATATTGGTCTTGGAAAATCAACGTCATTAAATGATATTGTTGATGCTTTAAATAAAGCTTTTGGGAAAAATATAAAACCTGAGTATGTAGATAATCCAATTAAAGAATCATATATTCAGGATCAATATGCTGATATTTCAAAAATTCAAAAAAAATTAGGGTTTCGTCCTACTGTTACTCTTGTAGAGGGAATTAAAAATCAAGTTGAGAATTTACGACTTGAAAAAGTGCAAAAAACAAGTAGTGATGATTTTCGATAGATGGTTATATCTGTATTTAATAACCTAAGATTATGTTTACGCATCAATATCAAGACGGAAAAGCACGAGCAGGGCTTTTACAAACACCACATGGAGATATTAAAACTCCTGTATTTATGCCTGTGGCTACACGGGGAGCAATGAAGGCTTCGGTTGGATTCGATGAACTAGAAAATTTAGGGGCTCAAATTTCCTTAGGAAATACATATCATTTACATTTAAAGCCTGGTTCAAAATTAATAAAAAAAATGGGAGGTTTGCACCATTGGGAGCGATGGAATAAGCCGATTTTAACTGATTCTGGTGGATTTCAGGTTTTTTCAATTCAGGGAAAAAAAATTACAAATGACGGAGTATGGTTTAATTCTCATATAAATGGAGATTTATTTTATTTAGATGCGGAAACTTCTCTTCAAATTCAAATAGAATTGGGATCAGATATTTTAATGGCATTTGATGAGTGTCCACCAAATGTTCCAGATTTTACAGCGATTGAAAATGCAGTGAATAAAACAACTGCATGGGCAAAGCGATCTTTAGATTATTTTGCAAAACAATACGATTTAAAAACTCCAACAACAGAGCGACCTCAAATTTTTGGAATTATTCAAGGAGGGGCATTTGAAGAATTGCGAAAAAAAAGTTTACAAGAAATTACATCGCTTCCGTTTGATGGATTCGCAATGGGTGGATTAGCAGTGGGTGAAACAAGTGATGTGATGTATAAAGTGTTAGAAGAAATTGTAGAGTTTATGCCAGAAAAAAAAGCTCGGTATTTAATGGGAGTTGGAACGCCAGAAGATTTATTAGAAGCAGTTGAGAGGGGGGTTGATATGTTTGATTGTGTTTTACCTGCACGAAATGCACGACACGGAAGTTTGTTTACAAAAACAGGAGTTATAAAAATTAAAAATGCAAAATTTGCAGAAGATTCAAGTGTTTTAGACTCTGAATGTAAATGCGAAGTTTGTGCAGAAAAAAAATGTACACGAAGTTATATTCATCATCTTTTAAAAGTAGGTGAAAATTTAGGACAAAAATATGCAACGATTCATAATTTATTTTTCTATCAAGAATTAATGCAAAATGCACGAAATGCAATCCTTGAAAATAAATATGCGGAATTTAAAAACAACTTTTTAAAAAAATATTTAGGGTAGTTTATGTGTAAAATATAAAAAACATTTTTTGTATAATCTCTTTTTGTAGAGGTTATAGAGAATATGTTTTTTGTTGTTAAAAAACTTTTTAGTGTTTTTGGCAAATAGCTATTGCATTTGAGTTTAAATAGTGGTAAAATTATATGATATTAAAACAATAGAAGAAATATCATACATAAATACTAACTTTTTTACACATATACACATGTTAAATGTTTTCAAAAAATCACTTTTTTATATTGGTGCAACCGCCGCTATTTTTGCTGGAGGAGTCGCATCAGCCGCGGCTGATATAGATGTCAGTATCGGAAAAACTGGAATAGAGCAAGTGGTGCCAGGAGGTACAATTACATATACTCTTAATATTTCTAATCTCGGAAATAATATGGTTGTGGGGGGTTCTATTAAAGATATGATCTCTAATAAAAATATAGACCTTCTCTCTACTTCTTTTCTATATGATAATCAAGGAGATTATTGTTCTGTAGTAGAGGATCCTGATCCTTTGGTTGCATTGTTTGAAGGGAGTTATATTTATTGTGATCTTGCAAATATTGAGGTTGGAACGTCTCGAATAATTACTTATGTAGTGCCAGTAAAAAATAATGCTGTAGTTGGTGAAGAAATTAAAAATTTTGCAACTATTTCTGTTGATGGTGAAAATAATGAAAATAAAAATGATAATAGGGCAAATACTTCAACCGAAATTGTAAGTTCTGTGAATGTTGCAGAAAGTGATATTTCTCTTACAAAACTTGTTAATAAATCAACTATACAGTCAGGTGAAACGCTTGAGTATACGCTTATTTATAAAAATACAGGATCGT
>DQTD01000009.1 GCA_016839105.1 Candidatus Altimarinota bacterium | reverse complement strand
ATTTTTCGTCCGTCCATTAAATTTGCCATTTTTAAATCTGGTATTCCACTTTGTTTTAATCCAAAAATTTCTCCAGTTCCTCGCATTTTCATATCCATTTCAGCAAGCTCAAATCCATTTTGAGTTGTTTCCATAGCAGATAATCGTTGATTTCTATAACTTTTTGTATGGAGTAAAAAGCAATACGATTTATGAGTTCCTCTTCCAACTCGCCCTCGAAATTGATGAAGTTGAGAAAGCCCAAATCGTTCAGCTCCTTCAATAATCATTATTGTTGCATTTGGAACATCTACTCCTACTTCTACAACGGAAGTTGCGACTAAAATATCATATTCTTTGTTTTTAAAATCCATCATAATTTCATCTTTTTCTTTCGATTTCATTTTTCCATGCAAAATCGCAACTTTTCTGTGTGGAAAAATATGTTTGCTAAGTCGTATAAATTCTTCTTCAACGGAGCGTAAATCTTCAAATCCTTCACTTTCAGAGGTTTCAACCAGTGGGCAAATTACAAAAGCTTGTCGTCCTTTTTCAATTTGATCATCTATAAAAAGTTCAATAGTTCTTCTTCCTGTTTCTGTAATAACCTTTGTTTCAATTTTTTGTCGTCCAGGGGGTAATTCGTTTAATACGGATAAATCCATATCTCCAAATGCAACAATTGCTAAACTTCGAGGGATAGGAGTTGCTGACATTTGTAAAAAATGTGGTGATGCTTTTTGTAATAATTTTTCTCTTTGCATAACTCCAAATCGATGTTGTTCATCTACGATTGCAAGTCCTAAATGATGAAAAATTACAGGATCTTCTAAAATAGCATGGGTTCCTACTAAAATTTGAATTTGATTCGTTCGTAATTTTTCGAGTAATTTTTCTCGCTTTTTTCCTTTTATTGAACCAGATAAAAATTCGGTTTGTATATAATGATTATTTTCTATAATTTCTTCACACTCAAATAGTGTATTATCTGGTTTGTTTTCACTGTTTTTATTATAATTATTCTCTAATTTTTTAATTTTATACTTTTTAAAAAAGTCTTGTTTTTCTGCTTCTGCTAAAAATTCGGTAATTCCTCTAAATAATTGTTTGGCTAAAATTTCGGTTGGAGCAATAATACATGCTTGATATCCTTCTAAAATAAGCGGTAAAATAGCACACATGGCAACGAGAGTTTTTCCACTTCCTACATCTCCTTCTAAAAGTCGTTGCATTGGTATTGGTTTCTCGTAGTCTTTTAATATTTCAAAAATTGATATTTTTTGTGCATTGGTCGGCGTAAACGGTAATGTTTTAAAAAAATCTTTCATTAAACATGCATTCAGTGGGATTGCTTGTACACACGATTCATGTTTTGCATTTTGAATATTTTGTTTTTTGTATAAAGAAACAAGTTGCAGCACAAATAATTCTTCAAAAGCTAGAGAATTTTGGGCTTTTTTTAAAGAAATTTTGTCTTTTGGGTAATGTAAAATGAGTAATGCTTCTTTTTTATTGAGTAAATTAAATTTTTCTAAAAAATATGAGGGTACTACATTTGGGATATTTATATTTCCATTGTGTATTTGCGGAATAAGTTCTTCGTGCAGTTTTCTAAAAAACCATTTTTCTGTAATAAATGAATGAGTTGGATAAATTGGAAATAATCCTTCTGATATTTCTCCTTCATATTTTTGAACTTTTGGAGTTTGTAGGCTAATTTTTCCATAGTTGAGTTTTGCTTTTGCCGAAATCATTACTTTTTGGTGGAGTGGTAAGGTTTTGTCTATTCCTCTCGCATTAAACCAAACGCATTCTATTATTTGTTGTGAGGTGTTTTCTCTAAATTGTGCTTTTACCAATTGAAAATTATTTCGTGTTTTTTCTTTATGAACCGATAAAAATTCTCCAATTAAAATATTGGTTTGGTCTGCTCGAATATTCGCAAAATCTGTAAAGTTTGATCTATCTTCATATTCTCGTGGGAAATATGAAAGTAAATCTTGAACAGTAACAATATTATTTTTTTGTAATTCTATGTAATGTTTCTTTGCGATTGTTATGACTTTGTCTAATGGTGTAAGAAGTGTGTTATGCATAAAATTTAAATAAGTTATATATATGATAATAAATTTGCTTAAAAATTAAAATATAAGATATAATGTCTTTAGAACATATTATTTTATATATAAAAAACATGACTTATTTATTAAACGGTGGAGACGATGAAGATACTGGAACGTGTGGAGGAGGATGCGGAAGTTGCGGTTATACAGCATAATTATTATTTTTTAAAGAATTTTTGAGTTTTATGAATACTTTTGAACGAACAGAGACTCGAGCTGTTTTAAACGCTCGAGCAGATTTTTTAGCTAAAGTGTGGGCATATTTTGGACTTGCAATCGCAACTGCTGCAGTTGGAGCATATTTTGGTCTTGAAATTTTAATGGCAGTAAAAACAATTTGGATTCCTTATGGAATATTTATGGCATTGATGTTTACGCAAACAATGTGGGCAAATAGTAAAAACTTTGCAGTTCCACTCTTTTTAGTATTTGCATTTTCTTCAGGAACAATTTTGTACCCAACTTTAGCATTTGCTGCAGCAACGGGTCAAATTAATGCAGTTGTTCAAGCTCTTGCAGCATCGGCTGGATTATTTTTTGCTGCTGCAATTTTTGGATATACAACAAAAAAAGATTTATCTGGAATGGGACAATTTCTATTTTTTACAATGATAGGAGTTTTTATTGCAGGAATTGTAAATATGTTTATAGGAAGTTCAATGATGTCTTTTATTATTTCTTGTATTTCTGTTGTGCTTTTTTCTGCATATACAGCTTACGACTTACAAGCAATTAAAAATGGTGCATATGAATCAGCAATTATGGCTGCAACACATTTATACATAAATATTTTTGCACTGTTTAACAATTTATTAAATATTTTTTTAAACAGAGATTAAAAAATTTATTAAAACATTTATTAAAACATTTATTTAAATATTTTTGCACTGTTTAGCAATTTATTAAATATTTTTTTAAACAGAAATTAAAACATTTATTTAAATATTTTTATACAATAATACTATGTCTGAAACAGAAGTAAAACCAAAAAAAGTAAAAAGATTTGTTCCGAATATTAAAAAAGTTTCGCAAAATCCACAACCACTTGCCAATGGGCATCGCCTTTGTCCTGGTTGTAGTGAAAGTCTTATTTTAAAACAAGCACTTTCAACTATAGATGTGCCGGTCATTACGGCAAATGCAACAGGGTGTAGTGAAATTTGCTTTGGAGCGTATCCGTATACTTCATTTAAAACTCCTTGGATTCATTCTCTTTTTGAAAATGCAGCATCTGTAATTTCTGGAATAGAGGCTATGCATAAAGCAAAATTAAAAAGAGGAGAACTTTCTGAAAAACAAAAAAGTGTAAAATTTCTTGCAATTGGAGGAGATGGAGCAACATATGATATTGGATTTCAATGGCTTTCTGGAGCGTTAGAGCGAGGTCATAATTTTGTATATATTTGTTTTGATAACGAAGGATATATGAATACTGGGTACCAACGTTCTGGGGCAACACCAAAATATTCGTCTACTGCAACTTCGCCAGTGGGAACAGAAATTAAAGGAAAACCACAAAAGAAAAAACCATTAACCGATATTATTGCAGCACATAATATTCCGTATGTGGCTCAATGTAGTCCTTCAAATTTTGGAGATTTAATGAAAAAAGCTCATAAGGCTTTTAATGCAGATGGTCCAGCATTTTTAAATATTATTTCTGCGTGTCCAACCAGCTGGAAAACACGACCAGAAAAAGGGCTTGAGATTTTACAAACAGGAGTAGATAGCTGTTTTTGGCCATTGTTTGAGGTTGATAATGGAGTGTGGAAAGTGACATATAAACCAAAAGAAAAACAACCAATTACGCATTGGTTGCAAAATCAAGGACGATTTAAACATCTTCTTAAAGAAGAAAATGCACATTTAGTTGCAGAAATTCAAGAAGATGTGGATAAAAACTGGGAAAAATTGTTACGAATGGAAAAAGCATTTGGAAAAAAAGCAGAAAGTATTACAGGAGTCGACTTACAATAAATTCAAATAATTTATATTTATGCAAAATAAAAAAGTGTTATTAATTGGTGCGGGTAATATGGGAAGTGCAATTGGAAAAGCACTTCTTGCACAACATTTTATTGTACCAGAAAATTTATTTGTAACAGATACATGGAAAAATAATTTGGATTATTTTGCAGATAAAAATTGTATAACTTCTGTAAATACCGAAGAGCTTTTATCAAAAGCAGATATTGTTGTTCTTGCAACAAAACCGCAAGTTTTGCGAGAATTGTTGTTAACATGGAAAATGAAAGAATTATTTAAACACGATGTAATATTAATTTCAATTGCAGCAGGAATTTCTGTAAAAACTATTCAAGACAGTTCAGGCGTTACAACTGTTGTGCGAGTTATGCCAAATATGCCATTATTAGTTGAAAAAGGTGTTTCTGGATACTTCGTATCAGATGAATTACAAAATCAAACAGACGATGTTTTATATGTAAAGAAAATGATGAATTGCTTTGGACTTGCTGTTTCGTGTGAAACGGAAGAAAAAATAAATGCGATTACTGCACTTTCTGGAAGTGGTCCTGCATATTTTTTTAGACTACTTGAATCTATGCAAGAACAAGGAGAAAAATTTGGCTTTACACAAACGGAGTCGGAACAAATTGCATTACACACTCTGCTTGGTGCAGGATTATTAGCTGAAAAAGCTTTGCAGAATAAAACAGATACTTTTACCAGCTTGCGAGAAAAAGTTACATCAAAAGGAGGAACAACAGCTGCAGCCCTTGATTCATTTGAAAAAAATAATTTATCAGAAATTTTTCAAAAAGGAATGCATGCTGCAAAAAATCGAGCGGAAGAGTTATAGTAAAAAACTATGAAAAATTGTGTAAAAATTTGTGGAATTACAAGTATAGATGATGCCGAAATGGTATTGTCTTTTTCTAATACTCAACCAGAATATTTAGGATTTGTATTTTTTGAAAAATCAAAACGATATATTTCACCAGAAAATGCAAAAGAAATAGTAGAAAAAATAAAACAAAAATTTGGAGAAAATAGAGTTAAATTTGTTGGTGTTTTTGTAAATATAGACTTAAATAATTCTGAAATATTTGAAGAATATAAATTTTTAGATGTTTTACAATTACACGGAGATAATAATTTTGAAACTCCAGAATTTTGTGCAGAATTACAAAAAACTGTACAAGGGGCAAAAAATAGTTACGAAAAGAAAAGAGAAATTTGGAAAGCTTTTCGTGTAAAAACCCAAGACGATTTAAAAAAAATATCACAATATTTCATGGTAGATAGTATTTTGATAGATGCATTTAGTGAAGTTACAGATGAATATGGAGGAAGTGGAAAACAGGTTTCTTTGGAATTATTACCATATTTACGGTCGTATTTATTACTTCATCAGAAATTATTTATTGCAGGGGGAATAAATAATACAAATAAAGATAAAATATTGTCGTTATCTGGTGCAGATGGAATAGATTTATCTTCAAGTGTTGAATTTTCTGCAGGAAAAAAAAGTGAAAAAAAAGTTCAAAATCTTTTATTTACCTCGCCACAAAACGTGTAGATATTTCGTTTGCTGATGTAAAAATTGAATTGCTTGAACATATTGAAAAAAAATTTAATATAAGTGAGGCTTCAGCAAGACAAAGATTAAAAATATCATCTCAATGGGAAGAAGGTGCAGATATACT
>DQTD01000028.1 GCA_016839105.1 Candidatus Altimarinota bacterium | reverse complement strand
CAGCTGATAAATTTTACCGTACAATATACAAATGAATCAAGCTATTTTGTATTTTTTATAGATTATAAGCATATAATATCTGTAAAAGTATTATATATATTTTATAATAGCACTTTATTGTTTCATATTTATTAATCTGACCCCTTTCCAAACAACAAAACAATTGGTGTTTTCAAAAATATTTTTAGATCGAGCCAAATATTCATATTTTCACAATAATACGAATCAAGAAAAATTTCTCGCTCAAACGATAAATCACTTCGTCCTGAAACTTGTGCTAATCCAGAAATCCCGGGCTTAATTGATAAAATTCTTCGTTGAGACACACTATATTGCTCAACTTCTTTTTGTAAATGCGGACGTGGACCAATTAAAGACATATCACCTTTTATAACATTCCATAATTGAGGAAGTTCATCTATCGATGTTTTTCGTAAAAAATTTCCAAATTTTGTAATACGTGGATCATTTTTAATTTTAAACAACGGACCCTCTCTCTGATTTTTTTCTAATAATGTATCTTTAATTATATCAGCATTTAATACCATCGACCTAAATTTATAGATAGTAAACAATACACCATTTTTCCCGACTCTCTGCGATGAATAAATAATATTTTGCTGTAATTTAAGAGATATAAATAAAAATAGGGGAATAAATAAAATAAGTAAAACAGAACTTATTAAAACATCGAAAAACCGTTTTAATGCAAAGAACCAATAATTTTGTCGCACATGAGTCATTGTTGTTACAGGAATTCCCTCTACAACATTAAAATAAGAATGCCCTAGAAATTCTTGAGAATGATGAGGAATAATATGCAAACGAAAGCCTTTTTCTGCAGATACAATTTTTATATATTCTCTATATTTAAATGTTTCTCTGTCTTTTCCATCTGTAAAAAAAATATCAGTTATTTTATTTTCTGTTTTTTCAAGAAAATCTAAAAAATGTACGGAATCTCCCGAAAAAATAATATTATAATGTGGATTATTTTCAAAAACTGCAGATAACGATACTATCGTTTTTTCACTGCTAATTATTGCAATATTTTTTTTAATAACAAAATATTTATTAAATAATATATGGAGTACATATCGTGATGATAACCCTATTATTCCTGTAAAAATCATTGCTTGAGCAAGCATAACTCGTGAAAAAATTAATTCATGAAAAACCAATGCATACACTGCTACAATACTCATTCCCCATAAAATAATCCCCCAAATATATGCTCCAATAATTTTTCCAGAAAAATATTTTGAAGCAGAAGTTTCAGTATTATATGAATATAAAAATAATGAAAATAAAATAAAAATAAATCCCATGGCTGAAATGAGTATAAAATCTTGAAAAAAACTAAGATGTGGTAAATTAGCTGCTGGAAAATAATATGCAATATTTGGAATTAAATCTGTAATAGGTCTAATAAAATATGATAATTTCCATGCAAAAATCACAGAAATAAAATCTGTTATAATTCTGGTAACCCCTCTAAAAAATTCTCGTCTGTGCATATTGTTTTATAAATTTATAAAGAGCGTATCATAAATAAAAAAACTATCAAAAATAACTATGTTTAGATTTTTATTTTACTTATACTTATTATAAATGAAATAATACTTAATAATAAGTAATAGAATTTAATAAATAAAAAATATGAATACATATGTAAAAATTTCTGCAATTGCAGTCACAACACTTATTGGAAGCTTTATTGGATTTCAAAAAAGCAACACTGAAATTAATACTACTCAATATGAAACGGTTATTTTTGCAACTGTTTTAAGCAGCGACGAACTTTCGAGTGTAGAAGAAAAAGAAACTGCCTCTCATTTTTTTGCAGAAGCAATTTTAGGCTGGACACTGGCTCCAGATTTTAAAAACCAACTTAATTTTGGAATTTCAAGTCGAAAACAAGAAAGAGGAAATATTATTTTTGAATTTACTTCACTTTCTGAAAAAACAGCAGAAGTAAAAACTGAAAAATTTATTACAACACTTAACTATAAATTATCACAATATAATACCTCTGCAAAAACACAATTTAAGTTATTGTTAGATACTCCAATTACAACAGAAAAAAGCCCAAATAAAAGCTTTTGGACTATGGGAGGAGGAATTGCAGGATTTTTCTTTGGATTGTTTGCAACAGAATTATTTATATTTTTGAGAAGAAAAGAAAAATAATTCTATAATTAAATCTAAAAAAACCTCTACATATTTTTTATATGTAGAGGTTTTTTTGGTATATAAATGTGTAATGCTTATTTCACATAAAATGCATTTACTGCTACAAAAATAATAAAGAGTGCAATTAATACCCACCCTTGCCATTTTCGTGTTTCAAACTTTGCAACAGCAAAAATTAATAATACTAAAAATAAATATCCGAATAAAAACATAATTGGTATCATCATAGATTCAATCTCAGCACCAGAAATAGAGCCTGTAAACAATGCATAGGGAATAGACATCAACGCAAACGAAATACAAATATCAAGAGTATTACTCCCAAACGCATTTCCAATAGCTTGGTCAATATTCCCTTTTTTTGCTAATGGAATATTTGAAAATAATTCTGGCATAGAGCTTCCTCCTGCTAAAACAGTTAAAGCGATTAATGTAGAAGAAATACCCAAAAGTTCCGCAAACGAAACAGACATATCTACAAATACATAACTCGAAACTCCAATGGCAAGCAGCGTAATAATAAATCCGATAGGAACACCATTCACAATTCCCCATTTATCTTTTGGCGACGGAATTAAATTTAAAAATTTATCTAACCATCGAAGTAACAATGTTTTATTTTCAATTTCCGATTCATCATGTTCTGGCGTATTATCGGCTATTTCTCCTTTTGGTTTATTTGAAAGTAAAAAATACATATACGTAAGGTGATACACAGATAGAATTGCAAGCTCCCACCATACCAGTACATTTCCTGTTTGAACAAAAATCCATAATAAAACAACAGAACCTCCGTATACAGAAGCGGTTCGTAATAACCCTTTTGGATCAAGTTTTGCCGATTTTTCTGCAAGCAAAATTGGTACTCCAATAACAATAGTAATTTGAAAAACTGCGGATCCTATAATGGTAGCCATACCAAGTGCTGGATTTTCACCCAAAATATATAACCCAATAATACTAATAGAAATTTCGGGAGCACTTGTTCCCAATGCTTGAATAGTTTCACCTGCCACAAAATTACTCATTTTCCATTTTTTCTTGAAATATTCTGTCCATTCCATAAATGCTCCGTCTGCTATTGTTCCAATGATATGAATCATTAAAGCTATAATAACAAAAAGGGCGAACCCATAAAGAAACGTATCCATAAATTTAAATTTTTAAAATATATAAAATAATATAAAACATCATTTTACTGTGATTTTGCACTATTAATATTCTCTAAACAATTGAAATAGTAATAAATAGATCTATATTCATAGAAATTTATTGTATACTATGATATATTTATCAGAATCTTATATTTTTTATAATACACACCAAAAATGAACATTTTAAATATTTGTAAAACACTACAAAACGCATTTATAGCATTAGCCATAATTTTATTTTCAGCAGGAGCATTTTCGCATTCTACTTTTGCAAATCATCATGAAGAAAAAAATCCTATTCAAATTTTTGTAAATAAAAATTGTACACACTGCAAAGATGAAAAAGAATTTCTTACAAAAAATAATATTCCTTTTGTAACACTTGAAATTACAGAAAATTTAGATTTCTATTCTGAAATTACAGAAAAATTTGATGTAATGGGACCACCATTAACCTTAGCCGGAAACGTTATTTTTCAAGGGTATGATAATGATACAACAGGACAAAAGATTATAGATTCGTATAAAAATGCAGAAATTAAATATAATTTTACATCGGCAATGCAGTCTGAAAATTTTGATAATATTGGAATTTATGGACAAAAAGCAGCAATTTGTGCCAATGATGCTACCGAATGCATAATTCCCGTAATTGAAAACCCAACATTTACAATTCCGTTTTATGGCGAAGTAGAAATTCACAAAGAAAGCAGCACACTTCGATATACATCAAGTTTTATTTTAGGATTTTTAGATGGATTTAATCCGTGTGCAATGTGGGTATTAATAATGTTTATTATTACCTTAATGCAAGTTGGAGACCGAATGCGAATGTTTTTTGTAGCAGGAACATTTTTAATTGCAGAGACAATAATGTATGGACTTATTTTAATAGCGTGGTGGAAATTTTTTAATATATTTTCACTGCAATATGGAGATATTTTAAATATTGTTATTGGAATTGTGGCAGTTGGTGCAGGTTTATTCTTTTTATACGAAGCATTTTTTACAGATGGAACCTGTCAAGTTACGAACCAAGACCAACAAAGAACTATTTCTCAAAAAATTTCAGAAATCGCAAACTCTCCTATTTCATGGGCAGCATTTGGAGGAATTTTAGTTCTTGCAATGTCTGTAAATGTTATTGAATTTGCGTGTAGTGCTGGATACCCACAAGTATTTACGAATATGCTAAATTCTATAGATGGAGATTTCTCACATAAATTAGGATTATTATTTACCTATATGGCAGCGTATATGCTAGACGATATTTTAATTTTTGGAATTGCATTATATTCAATTGAAAAAATTGGACTTACACAAAAATATGCAAAATACGCAAATATTTTTGGAGGAGCAATGATGGTATTAATTGGAGTATATATGACTGGGTTGTTGGGATAATAAAAATTGAGATTAAAAACTTTAAAAACATGTCATTTTGTAATACAATTTAACTACAATTTTTTTTATTATACAAAAAATACAACAGAAAGCATAGATGTAACAGGTGATGTGCGTATTATTATTCAGCCAAAAACAGGAGAAATTATTGATATTTGCGATATTGTAACACATTCAGAATTATATTAAATTTTAGATTATAACCTCATGAATCTTTTAATTATTCCCACCCTACAATCGTGCAGTTTCATATTTTTTACAGAAGAAAAAATTACAGAAAATATAACACTCGATAAATCGAAAACTTTTTCAGAAAGCATAATGCTGTCTCCTTTTTGGAAAAATACACAAAATATTTTCTTTATTTCAGGACCTGCCTCTTTTACAACACTTCGAAACATGTCGGTATTTTTAGAAACACTTAAAAACTTTTCACACGATATGAAAGCAGAAAATAAAGAATATAATTTTTATAATATTTCCATGCAAAAATTTCTTGAAAATTTTATTATACACAAAAAAACAGATACAAATAATTTATTTTTATATTCTGTAGGAAAAAGAGAAGTGTTTATATTTAATAAAAAAAGCACAATTAAAAAATATGAAAAAATAAAAAATAAAGATTTAAAAGAATATATACAAAATAATAATTACACAACCTGTTCAGGATTTTTATCAGAAAATATTATAACTATACTAAACGAAAATAATTTAGATTTTATAAACTTTAAAGATACTCTAGAAAATAATTTAGATTTTAAAAAATTGATATCAGAAGAAAATAAAACAAATTATTTAAATAAAATTACTATAGATTATGGAAGTTTACCGACAATTGGATAATTATTTTTTTAATGATTTCTTATATTTTTTAAGAAGTTTTATTGCCCAATCATAATGACTTGATGTTGCTGAAATAAAAAATTTAGCAAAAAATACAACAAAAGTAATGGTTCATTAAATAATGCTATATAATTTTTATAGTATTATTTAACCCAAATAGTTTTTGCAACTCTATATGAAATATAAACCCATACTATCTTTAACAATTGAATACTTGCGATTAAATTATGCAAAAATTCATCAGAAATTGGTTTTAAATATCCAATTAATAAATATATACCATTTTCTCCAATTACAGATAACACCTTAAAAACTATTACAAAGGCAATAATTGCTAATATTTTTCTAAACATATTTTTTTATTAAATCAGAATAAAAGCTTTCATGAGATCCTAACGACAGCAATATTATTTTTTGAGAATCAGGAAAAATATATGCACACAAAGTAAGTTGTTTTTGCAACTTTAAAATACCTCTAACCAATTTATTCATAATTTTAATATTAGATTTTCCCTAAAATTCCATCAGCATCAATTCCTGCTGCTGCATACAATTCTCTATCATTTCCAGAAAGTTGATATGCATCTACTGCACAAGTTTCAAAATATTCTGGACAAATTTTATTTTCAACGCAAATATTTTTAATTGCGGAGCTCAATCCAGAACGAGAATTGTGGTCTTCAACTGTAATAATTTTTTGTGCTGTTTTCAAAGATTGTACCAGTGTTTCGTCAAATTGTTTAATACTTGAAACAATAATAATTTCAATATGTTTTGATTTATCCGATTTTTCTCTTGCTCGCAATGCCTCTATCGCAGTTCCACCAATAGCAACAATTACAATTTTTTCTTGGCAATTATTGTCCGCACTTCGCAAAATTTCACATTTTCCATATTCATATTTATACTCTGCATCAAAGAAAATATCTCCATTTTCTTTTGTTAAAACAGGTAATTTATGTCGTCCCATTCTCACATAAAAATTTCCATAATGCGTTCCTACATATCGAATAATTCTATCACAATGATTTGGATCTGCTGGTTCACAAATATTTGTATTAAACATTCCTAAAAAGCTTCCTGCATCTTCAATTGCTTGATGCGTTGGACCATCAGGACCAGCACTTAACCCAGCATGTGTTGCAACCATTTTTACATTACACCTATTTATATCATTTAATCGAGCTTGGTCTTTTGCTCGAGACCCCATAAATGCTGCAAAAGTTGAACAAAATGGAATATATCCAGAAAGTGAAATCCCTCCAGAACACGACACAAGATTTTGTTCTGCAATTCCAACTTCAATATGTTGCTCTGGTAATTCTTGTGCAACAAATTTTGTCATAACACTTCCTTGTAAATCTGCAGAAAGTGTAAGAATTTCCTTATTTTTCTTTGAAATATCAAGTAAAGCTTTTCCATATGCACTTCTACAATCAGTCAAAACATCTGCTTCATACACAATTGGAGTTCCTGCATCTATATAATTAAGCGGTGTTAAATTTTCTATAAAAATATTTTTTTGTGGAAACCATGTAATTTCTTCTGTTCTAAACTTTTCTAAAATTTCTATTTCTTCTTCTGTTAATTTTAATTCAGGTTGTTCAAGTGCATTTTTCACATCATCAAGACTTGGAGCTTTTCCATGCCACGATGATTTTAAATCTCGTCCATCTTTTGCCATAAATTCTACTCCATACCCCATTACAGTTTTTCCAACAATAAGCGTTGGTTTTTCTTCTTGCTCACTGGCATTTGTTAATGCATCAGAAATTTCTTGATGATTATGCCCATCAATTTCAATAACATTCCACCCACACGCTTTTCCAATTTCTGCAACATTTATATTTATTGTATCTTCAAGACTCCCAGTTAATTGCACTTGGTTGTAATCTACAAATACACAGAAATTATTTAATTTTTCTTGTGCTGCAAATAAAAAAGTTTCGTATACTTGCCCTTCTTGAGCCTCTCCATCTCCGATAGTCGCAAATACCATTTCTAAATATTGGTCTTCATCTGTTGCATTTAAAAAATCTTTTTGTGCCGCAACAGCCACTCCCGCTGCCATAGAAACCCCTGCACCCAATGGACCAGTTCCAACAGGAATACCCGTTACATGTCGATTCACATGTCCTTCAAAAACACTATTTGGTTGTCGCAGAGTGTTTAAAACTTCTTGTTTATCAATATATCCCATTTCTGCTAAAACTGCATAAATTGCTGGAGCAATATGCCCATTTGATACCACACATTTTTCTCCTGTTTGAGAAATAATTTGTGTATATAAAACACTAAAAAAATCTAAATTTGAAAGTGATCCACCTGGATGTCCACTTTTCGCTTTTGCAACCATTTCAATAATTGACCCTCTACACGCTTTTGAAAAAGCAGCAATAAGTGCTAAATTTTTGTCAGATAATTTTTGAGTTTCAGTCATGAGATAAAAAGAGAAGAGTATATAATATATAAATTATTGTAATTTTATCATGCCGCCTTTTTTAGAACAATAAATATAATATAAAAAAAACTCATGCCACCACTCTGATTGTGCTTCTTTAAAATTATTAAAGCATGTCTCGTTTTCAAAATATATATAATTTCATATTTATATATATTTTGATAGTATATTTATAAATATTAAATTATCTTATAATTTTTACATAAAAATTTATGTCACGAATAGAAACTCAAAATGAAATTATATCAGAAGAAAATAGGATAGGAGTTATGACCCATGTAATTGTAGGATATCCCAATTTACAAGCAACCGAAGATTTAGTCATTACTATGGCAGAAAATGGGGCTGATTTTATAGAATTACAAATTCCATTCTCAGACCCTGTAGCCGATGGTCCAACTATTTTAAAAGCATCACAAATTGCACTCGACAATGGAGTTACAGTTGAAAATGCATTTACATTAGCACAAAATTTACGAAAAAAAGGTGTTACAATTCCTTTATTATTCATGACATATACGAATATTGTGAATGCATATGGAATTGAAAAATTTGCAGAAAAAAGTGCAAAAGTAGGAATTGATGGATATATTATTCCAGATTTACCATTTGATACAAAAGAAGGACAACTATTATTTACAGTATCACAAAAATATTCATTAGAAATGATTCCACTCTATGCTCCAACAATGAACGACGACAGGTATGCAATGCTTGGAAGATATTCACAAAATATCATTTATGCAGTTTCACGCACTGGAGTTACAGGAACAAAAGGAACGAACTCTGAAACCGACTTAGATACATATTTACATAAAATTAAAAATGCTACTCCTGTAAAAACGAGAATAGCATTAGGATTTGGAATTCAAAGCTATGAACAAATTAAAAATTTAAAAGGTGTTGTAGATACTGTTGTAATTGGATCACATTTAGTAAGAGTTTTTGACGAAGAAGGAAACGAAGGAGTGAGGGAATTTTTAAAAGCTATTTAATAAAAATACTATTTTCTGTATCCATAATTTATGATATAGTATTCTGATATTTCTAGAAATATCAGATTATAAATTATAAATACAAAAATGCGTATATTTACAAACATCATAAATAATAAAAAATACATATTAGGAATATTTAGTATTTTTATTGGTCTCACAAGTATTATTACATTATATAAAAATCAAGAAATAGAAATTATACAACCTCTGGAAAAAACAGATACACTCACTTTTTTACTACAAGATCAAAAAGATGAAGCCAATACAAATAAAAACTTTTTAGCAAGTTTTCTCACTCCCAAAATTAATAAATATGAAGGACCCGTAAGTGAAAGCATGCGTACTTGTATAGCTGGATATGATAGCGAAAAAATTCAAAATATTTATCATTTAGATACATTAGAAATTCAAGAAGGATCTGTTCGTGTACACGTTGCTGAGTCGAGCCTTGTTACACAAACACGGAATCAAATTAAACAAGAAATCATGCCTGTTTTTGGCCATGCAGTAAAAAATAAAGAAATAAATTGGACTTGGGACAATCAAAAACGAATGTATACATTTACAACATACCCCGGAGATGAAGCACTTTGGTATTGTTACTTACGGAAAGAAACCATTTTTTTTACAAACTTTTTTCAAATAACACAAGAAGAACAAGCCAACCCACTTCCCCCTATTTCAGAATATAGAATTGAAACATATGGCAATGATATTTTATTGCATTGGGACTATGACTATGGAGATTTATACAATTTGTTAAAAAATAACCAAGTTAATTTTATAGTTGAATATAAAAAATTAAATGAAAGTAATGATAAGTGGATACAATCAAAACAAAATTCTTATCCAATTCTTCGATTTCAAGAAAAAAAATCTGATAAGGAATATTATTGGGGAGAACCCATTGAATATGGATATGTATATAATGTTCGAATTTCCGTGGAATCACATGTAAATTGGTATAAAAATAGTAAACCACTCCTTTTTCAAGTTGATACACGAGAAACTATGTACCCACACGATATAGACAATGTCGCTAAAATAAATAAAAACATAGAAGTAACTATATATGCGCAAACTGAAAATGAAACATACAAATTTCATCCAGAATTAGAAAAAACTAGAGGAAATGCATTTATTAATATTTATAATACAAACAATATTAAAATATATACAAAAAATCT
>DQTD01000045.1 GCA_016839105.1 Candidatus Altimarinota bacterium | reverse complement strand
CATCAAAATCCCACTTATAAACACCTCTGTTTTTCTGTAAACCTGATGCATCAAGCGTAAACTGCTTCCCCTGAACAATTCGACCAGGACGTGTAAGAAAAGTTGCACCATCAACAACAAAAATACGTTCATAATTTATAATTTTCCCAGAAAGAAGAGTAACTTCCAAAGAGATCTTTTGAACTCCATCTGAAAAAAACTGAAATGTATACTCCGTATTTAAAGACGAAGAACTATATGTCCTCCCCCCATCTTTGCTCCACCTAAGTCCAGTTACAATTTTTTTTTTATAACGCAACTCTTTCAATATATCCGAAGCTGAAAACAAAATATCAATAGGAGCTATAATATCACCAGACGGAACATTTGGCATTTCAATTCGAGCATGACTAAAATCGTCAACAACAAATTTACCAACAAAAGCAATAACCACTCCCCACGCTAGAATAGAGAAGAAAATTAATCCAAATGCAACCCCTCCAAAAACAAAAGAAGCTCTTCTTTTTTTTGAATATTCCTTTGAAGTAGAATACCCCCTAAAAATACCAACTGCTCCCGCAAGCAATAAAACTATCAATACAACCATAAAAATCTTATTCGCTAACCCCTCCAAAAATTCTCTAATTTGATACCCCTCAATTCCGAACGCCTTAAATACAGGATTTCCACTATCAGCTAAACTTAAAAGAAATATTAATAAAATAACAATCAATATAAAAAAAACAAAAATTGATGCAAAAATAGCTGTAAAGTATGTTTTTTTTTGATTACCCTCTTCCCCCTCTTCTTCTTCTTCTTCTTCATATTCTTCATCATTCATATCTTCAAATACCCCCTCTTCTTCCAAATCTTGAAGAAAAACATTTTTTTCTTCTTCTGAAATATCTAATGTATTTTTTTGTTGAGTCATTTATTTTGAGTTAAAATATAGAAATATCAATCATTCGTATAATAATATCACAAACTCATAAAAAAAACCAACCTCTTTTACAACAATTACGAATTATAAATATATAAAAAAAAATAAGATATAAAATATATCTTATTTTTTTATAGAAAACAATACAGACTAGTAACGAGCAAGATGTGCATATGCTTTATTCGCTTCTGCCATTTTTTGAACATCTTCTCGTTTTTTAACAGAAGATCCTTCATTTTTAGCAGCAGCTAAAATTTCTGTTGCCAATTTAGAAGCCATAGATTTCCCTGACCCCTTACGACAATTAACCAACAACCATCGAATAGCAAGCGTTTGTTGTCGTTTAGGAGCAACTTCAACCGGAATTTGATACACAGACCCTCCTACTCGCTTTGCCTTTACCTCAACCCGAGGCTTAATGTTTTCAATCGCAAGAGCAAAGATATCTTCCGCAGGCTTTTTATCATCAGCCTTTTTGATAATTTTCAACATATCGGCAAAAACTTTTCTTGCGATAGTTTTTTTACCACCTCGCATTAACACATTAACAAACTTTTCAATAAGTGGAGATGAGTTGTCATCTACAAATTTTGCATATTTTTGTGGATTCATAACAAATATAAATAATAATAAACTGTTTTATCACTCTTGCAATAAAACTATGGTAATAAACAAATTAAGATTTTCGAGCTCCATATTTCGATCGACCTTGTTTTCGATCCTTAACCCCTTCTAGATCTAAAACCCCTCGAACAACATGATATCGAACCCCTGGAAGATCCTTAACTCTTCCTCCTCGAATTAACACAACCGAATGCTCTTGAAGATTATGTCCTTCTCCTCCAATATAAGCATTAACCTCAAATCCATTTGTAAGCCGAACCCGTGCAACCTTTCGAACTGCAGAATTAGGTTTCTTTGGAGTCATTGTCGTTACCTTTACACAAACTCCTCGCTTTTGCGGAGCTCCTCTATTCAGCTTAACCGTTTTCACTTTAAGAGAATTAAACGTAACCTGAAGAGCTGGAGATTTAGATTTTTTAACATTCTTTTTTCGTCCTCTTCTAATCAACTGATTAATAGTTGGCATAACTATAAATAAAAATAAAAATATAACAAACTATCTCCCTATAAAAGAAATTTCCACTCCTACAAGAATTTCTTATTAGGGAGTGGATAAAACTTCTGAGATGTACTTTGGAGCGGGCAACGAGGCTCGAACTCGTGCAACCGGCTTGGAAGGCCGGGACTCTACCAACTGAGCTATACCCGCAATATGCTTTTCAGCAGAAGCAAGTCTACAGGAAGAGATATTTAAAATGCAAGCACTTTTTTCTCTTTTTTCCTTTTCTTTATTTGACTCCTTTTATAACTATATATTTGACTCCTTTTATAACTATATAATCAATCAATAAGAAAAAATATAAGTTTTGCTCTTTTATATATACATATAGCCATGATATCCTTTATGAGATTTTTAGACACAATATAATGGCTCAAACGATTAGAACTGCACAACTTGCAAAACATTTAGGAATATCTTCTCGAGATTTACGAGAAAAGATACTACAAAAGGTAAACTTCCCAGGAGTAAAACCGACAGATAAAGAAATGTCTATGGCTATTGCCTCAGGTATTGTTCGTGTTGCATCAAGAATGTTAAAAATTTCTTGCCCTCCTCTTAATAAAAACCAAGAAGAAGAAGGAGAAGAGAACATAACTCCAAATAAAGAAGAAATTACAATAAAGGAAAATACTGATATTCCTGAAAAAAAAATCATCAAAGCTATTCCAATTGCACAACCGCTAAAACGAAAAAAACTTTCAGCTCTTGAAAGACTAAGAGGAATTGGAAATCAATCTCAGGGAGACAAAAGACGCCTAGAAAAAGAAAAAGAAGATGCCATCGCCAAACGAAAATCTGCTGTACAAAAAAGAATTGAAGACGAAAAGAAAAAAGAATTAGAACGATCTAAAAAACAAGTAGAAAGCAGAAATGCAAGAAATAATAAACCAACAAAATATGAAAATAGAGGAGCTCGAAACTCAAAACCAGGAGATAAAAAACAAGAGAACAAAACCGATAATAAAAAACCCGGAGAAAAGAAAATGAATCCTGCACGAAAAGTAATGCGAAAAATTGAAATTACAAAAGAAGAAGCAGAAGCTGCTAAAAAACGAAAAGAAGCAAGAGAACTTGCTCGTAAAAAGAAAAAAGAAGAAGAAGAACAAGCTATATTAGAGCGAAAATTAGTACGTAAAAAACGACAAGAACAAATTTTTACAAAAAAATCAGGAATTGTTGAACTTCCTGCTGAATTAACAGTGAAGGAGTTTGCTGAAAAGATTGGAGTTCCTACTTCAATTGTAATTACAGAACTGATTAAAAATGGAATTATCGCAAATATCACACAAAAAATTGATTATGATACCGCAGAAATTGTTGCAGAAGAGCTAGAGGTAACTGTAAAACAAGAAGAAGAGTCTATGTCATCTGAAGATTTATTAAGAGGAGATTTATCTGCACTTCTTGCAGAAGACCCATCTAAACTAAAAGAAAGAGCTCCAATCGTTGCAATTGTAGGACATGTTGATCACGGAAAAACATCGATTCTTGATGCAATTCGAAATACAAAAGTAATTGAAGGAGAAAGCGGAGGAATAACTCAACATATTGGAGCGTATTCGATTATTAAAAATAAAAAACAGATTACATTCTTAGACACTCCTGGACATGCAGCCTTTACTGCAATGCGATCGAGAGGAGCAAAAACAGCAGATATTGTGGTTCTTGTAGTTGCTGCAGATGATGGAGTTAAACCACAAACAATAGAAGCCATTTCTCATGCGAAAGAAGCAGGAGCAACAATAATTGTGGCTGCAAATAAAATAGATAAAGACTCTGCAAACCTTGAAAAATTAAAAGGGGAGTTATCTGAAAATCATATTCAAGTAGAAAGCTGGGGAGGAACAATACCAATGGTAGAAGTCTCTGCTCTTAAGAATATCGGAATTGATGATTTAATCGATATGATATTACTACAAGCTGAAATGCTTGAACTTACAGCAAATCCAAAAAGATTAGCAGTTGGAACCGTAGTTGAAGCCCACCTAGACCCAGGAATGGGACCAGTTGCCACCGTTCTTGTAAATACAGGAACAATGAAATTACGAGATCGCTTTATTCTTGGATCAACATGGGGAAAAGTAAAAGTGATGATTGACGAGAATGGAAAGCGATTAAAGGAAGTACCGCCATCTGGAGCTGTTCAAATAGCAGGTATGGCAGATCTACCAGTACCAGGAGATATTTTTCAAGTTGTTGGAACTGAAAAAGAATTAAAGAAAAAGAAAATAGAATTAGAAGAACTAAAACATGCAGAGAAAAAAACTAATACAGGAATTTCTGATATTTTAAGTAAAATAGGGGAAACTTCAAAAAAATATTTAAATATTGTCATTAAAGCAGACACAATAGGATCAATAGAAGCAATTGAACAATCACTTAATTCTATTGGAAACAGTGAAGTAGACGTAAAAATTGTAAGCTCAAGCGCTGGAGCAATTTCTGAAAGTGATATTATGACTGCATCCGCAGCAAAAGGAATATTAGTAGCATTTCACTCTTCTGTTTCAAATTCTGCAAAACAATTAGCAGAAAAAGAACATGTTGAAATCCTAAGTTACAAAATTATTTATAACATACTAGAAGACATAGAATCTCGACTAGAGCTAATGCTTGTTCCAGATATTGTTGAGAAAATAACAGGTACACTTGATGTAAAAGGAGTCTTTTATACAAAAGGAAAGCGAAAAATTATTGGAGGAAAGGTATCAAAAGGATATTTTGAACACCCATGTGAATTACGATTTACTCGACGAGTCGAAGGAAAAATCATAACACAAGGAGAAGGAAAGCTTACAGGAATTCAACATTTTGAAGAAAAAGTAAAGAGAATTGAATCTCCACAAGAATGCGGATTAAATATTGAAGGATTTATGGATGAAGTGCTAGAAGGAGACTTTATAGAAGGAGTAATTCAAGAAACTATTCCAAAAACAATGCAAAGCGTTCAAATTGCTGATGCAAAAAAAGCCGCAGAAAAAAAATCTGCTGCAAAAAAAGCAAAAGCAGAAAAAGAAGCTACAAAAGAATCAAAAGAAATGGCCGAATTAGAAAGAGCAGAAACTCTAAAATAAAATAATAAGCCCTTTAATTAACTAAAAAGAGAGAAGAAAATATAAATTTTCTTCTCTCTTTTTAGTGATTTTGGTAAAATTTACTCCTTTATATTTAATAAAATTTCATCTCCTTCAAATAAAGTTTTTAATTTATTACTTATAATGAATTCGTTTGGACGAAGCCCCCTTTCAACAATAAAACCAAATTCTGTTTCTTCTGTATTTTTTAATTTTAACTCTCTTTTGCGTACAATAAAAATTTGCTTATTATTATACATACTTTCACATAACTCTTCATTTTTCTTACAATGTTTTTTTTCTGCAATCATTATACTTGCAGGATTCTGACTTATCAATAATTCAGACTTTATATAAACCTCTGGCTTTTGCCTTTGAAGTTTTATTTTTGCAGTAGCAAACACATTTGCTGGAATTTTATCTTTATTTGGAATCAAAATTTCTAAACGAACTCGTCTTGTAATCTTATCTGCCTCTGGATAAATAATAGACACTTTTCCTAAGAAAACTTTTGCAACTCCATCAATAACAACCTCCGCCTCCATTCCTTTGTGTAACAAAAAACTTTCCTCTAAAGATACATCACTTACCAATTTTAATTCAGAATAATCTGATATGATAAGAAGAGGAGTTCCTGGCGAAACAGTATCTCCTGGAAAAGCCAAAACTTTACTCACCGTTCCAGAAATTCCAGAAGAAATAGTCAATTTTGACAAACCTAACGCAGCCTGATCCACCATTGATTGCGACGCATCTAATTGAGCTAATGCTGATTGAATTGCCAAATCTCCCTGAATTGAAACAGATACTTTTTGAGATTTTGCAAATGCTACTGCATTTTTTGCATTCAAATAGGCATTTTTAGCAGATTCCAATTCTGAATCAATAGAAATTGATGTAACTCCTTCAGAATTCTCTACTACCAAATTTTGAGATTTTTGTGCCAAAACTTCAGATTCTCTAATTGCAATTGCAAGCTCTGCATCTGATATATTTTTAGTATTTTGAATTTTAAAATCTGCAATACTTTGGCGTAAATCCTTTAAAGATTTACCTCTGCCTTCCAGAGAAGACTGCAATTGAGTAATTTTTCCTTTTAATTCTGTAATTTTTGATTCAGGAAAAGTTGAAGAAGAAATAGATGAACTCAGCATTATTTCCATTTTTTTCAATATTATATCCATTTCTTGTATTTTTTCTAAAGCTAATGACAATATTCGCAATAACTCTTCTTCGTCAGAAATATCATATTGTAATTTTTTCAACAATAAAAAATCCCCATCTAACAAATTTAATGACGCAGTAAAAAGTCTCCAATCTGATTGAATTTCATGTATTAAATTAGCAGAACTTCCTGCTAAATACACTTCGAATGAATCATTATCATTTTTTTTAAATTCAGATGCCCCAATTAAAGAATCTAAGAAATCAAGATTACTTCGCAATTCAATAAATGTAGATGACACTAAACTTGAAATAGAATCAAGATACCGAATATTTGTTTGCTCTGAAATTACAAATATATCTACTAAGGATTTTTTTGCAATTTCAAGATTTTTTTCTGTAATTTCAAGTATTTTATCACTACTTTCTTTTGTTGCCGTATTTGAACTATATTTAAACTTTTGAGATCTTTTTATTCTTTTATATGCAATTTCAGAATTATTCAATGCAATTTCTGCATTTTTAATTCCTAAATCTGAATCCTTTTGATTTTGTTTAGCAGATTTTTTTGCCAAAGATAAACTTCTCTTTGCATTACTTAATGCTAATGCTGCAGAAGAATACGAAGCTCTTAATAAATTTGTTCGTGATTCTAATAACAAGAGTGTTTGCCCAGAAACTATATGATCCCCTTCTTCTTTTGCAACCTTTTGCACTGTTCCTGTTACTTCTGATGCAATTGTAATTTCATTTTTTGTAGTAATAGTTCCCGTAAGCGTAATTTCCGGGATAATCGTATTTCTTTCTGATTGCACAACGTCTACCAAAGAATAACCAGAGAAAATATCATCTGAAATAT
>DQTD01000065.1 GCA_016839105.1 Candidatus Altimarinota bacterium | reverse complement strand
TCACGCTCAAGGCGTTCAAATTTCTTTAATTACTTACGTTTTATATAAATTATGTCAAAAAATCAAGAAAATAAAAAAATAGATGAAGATGGTGCATATGCACTTATATTTGATTCAGTGTATGACCCATATAAAGGGGTGTTAGCATATGTACGAATTGTTTCTGGGACGTTTCAAAAAAAACAAAAAATGAAATTGTTGGGAACAAATACAGAAATAACTCCTATAGAAGTTGGATATTTTGCTCCGAAACAAACGGTTGTTGATATTTTAAATGCAGGAGAAGTTGGGTACATAGTTACCGGATTAAAATCTACAAGAGAAGCAAAAGTAGGGGATACTGTGTATTCTGGAAAAATGGAAAATCCAAAATCGTTACCGGGGTACAATCCGCCAAAAGCAATGATTTTTTCTGGTATTTTTTGTACAGATACTTCAGAGTATCCAAATCTTCGAGATGCAGTAGATAAATTATCTTTGTCGGATTCATCATTTTTATTTGAGCCAGAAAATTCTGGAGCATTAGGACATGGGTTTCGGTGTGGATTTTTAGGATTACTTCATTTAGAGATTATTCAAGAACGACTTGAACGAGAATTTAATTTAGATTTAATAGTTACCGCTCCAAGTGTGCGGTATACCTTAGGTATGAAAAATGGGGAAACTTTTGATATTTCTTCGGCATCTGAATACCCAGATCCTAGTCAAATTGATGTAATTTATGAACCCATTGCAAAAGTTGAAATAATTGTTCCAAAAGAATATATGGGGTCGGTAATGGAATTAATTGCAACATCACGAGGGATATTTAAAAATATTTCATATTTAGATGATACGAGAGCATTGCTTACGGCAGAAGTTCCAATGGCAAATCTTGTTGTAAATTTTTATGATAAATTGAAAAGTGGAACACAAGGATACGCTTCTATGAATTATGAATTTATGGAAATGCGACCAGATAAATTGGTTAAAATGGATATTTTAACAGCAGGAGAAATAGCAGCTCCATTATCACAAATTATTCATGTGGACGAAGCCCAAAGTGCAGGTTCTGCAATTACAAAAAAATTAAAAGAAATTATTCCACGAGCCAATTTTACAATTGCAATTCAAGCATGTATTGGGGCACGAATTATTGCCAGAGAAACTATTTCTGCGTATAGAAAAGATGTAACAGCGGGATTGTATGGAGGAGATATTTCACGAAAAAATAAGCTTTTGAAAAAACAAAAAGCAGGGAAAAAACGAATGAAAGCAATGGGGAAAGTTAATCTTCCACAAGAAGCATTTTTAAGTATTTTACAACGGGAAGATTAGTGTTGATTTACAAGGTGGTCGGGGTAATGGTAGTTGGATCTGAGTCAAAAATGATTGCTATATAATTTTACATTATATTACACCTGACCAAATGGCTGAAAAACATATGCAATTAGGAAAAAAATTAGTTAAATTTTATAAGGCTAAAGAAGTAAAAAATATTGGTGCATTTGATAGAGATAAAATATTAGAACAAAGAAAATAATGTTTTATTTCTTTTAATCCAAAATAACACAATGTAAATATTCCACAACAGAACTTGCAGTATGGTTTCGGTTTTCAGTTTTATCTGCTTTAAACCTACCATACTCTTTTGTAAAAATAGAATATTTTCCAAAACTTTCAAAAATTTCTTGAATTGATTCTGGCGACATAAGCCCTTCGTTATTATATGAAAGAAAAATATATTTTATTTTATTATTTTTTCTATTTTTTACAGTATTTTCTAAAATATGTGTAAGAGCTGAATAAACAGTTCGTTTCGAACAAAATTCTGACTTTTGTTCTGTATAATTTCTTAACCCTGTTTTTCCTCGTAATTCTGGATAATCATATTTTGCAATAGTTTCTAAAACATGATAATTCGGGGCATATTGTCGTTGATTGTATGGAGGATCTAAATATAAAATATTATTTTTTGTAGTAATAATAAATTCTGGATTTTCTAAAAGTTTTTCTATACTTGTATTATATACGAAATTTTCTAGAAGATTGAGTGTTTCTACATTTTCAATAAAATCAGTTTCAAGTAATTTTAAATGTATACTTTTCAAAGCAGATTTTTTAAATTTTTTTAAATAAGCACCGTATACAGATGCTGTATTTGCAACTTTATCAATAGCTTCTAGTAAACACCATAATATATAAAAAAATTCGGGTTCCGTTATTTTTCCAGAATATTTTAAATTATTTAATTCAATTCGTATCGCATCACATTTTTTTCCATTTTCATCTGTGAAATACATTCTATTTTTTTCTTCTGACCCTGTTGGGCAATAATTTTTATACACAAAAAAATCTGATAATTCTGATATTTCTGAATTATTAGGAATGTTTAATGTATTTAATTGGTTTATAATTTTCCCCAATTTTATTTTATTTTTTTTTGTAAGTGTAAATAATTTTCCTTTATTTACTACAAAACTATAATATTGAATATCATTTGCAATAACAGAATAATCTTTTTTTTTATATGAAAGACCAACCGCACCAGTTCCTGCAAACCCATCTATAAACGTTGGTTTATTTTCTAACGAATTTGAGTGACTTACTTTTTCTATGCTTTCATGAAGAAAATTGAGCAATGAGTGTTTTGATCCAATATAGTTCATGAAACAAAAGAAAAAATTATTATTTACTTCCAACGCTTACTTTTGCGTGTCGAACCACTTTTCCTTTAAGCATCACTCCTTTTTCAAACACTTTTGCAATTATATTTTTCTCAGTATTTGGATCCATCATCATTGAATCATGTAAGTTTGCATCAAATGCTTCAGTTACTTCTCCAAAAAATTCTACTCCTTGCTCTACAAGAGTTTTTGTTAAACTTTCTTCAATAGATTGTAGAGATTTTATAAACTTATTTTCTTGTAAATCTTCTGGGATATGTGTAAATGCTCTATGTAAATCATCGATTGTTTTTACCATTGGAGTAAGTAAATTTTTCGCTCCGTCAAATCGTGCAGTTATTCGCTCTTCTATTGCTCGTCGTTTCATATTTTGAATATCTGCAGTAGTACGAAGAAGTTTATCATTTAAGTTTTTATTTTCTTCTTCTAGTTTTTCTATATCTGTTAATTCTAGGACTTCTTGTGTTTCTTCTGTAATTTTTTCTTCTGTATTATCTGTATTATCTGGAATATCTGTATTATCTTGAGTATTTGTATTATCTTGAGTATTTGTCATATTGTATTAAAATTGAGAGTAAATATTTACATTTATCTAAAATATAGAGTATTATTTTCATTTTTTCAAGCTTAAATTAGTATATTATCTATTAAATGTATTCCTGCAAATTGTACAGAAAGCAAAATTACAGATACTTCATTCATAACTTTTTTGTCCATTAATTCAAAAGTAGTAGTATTTCTTATTTCTATATAATGTATTTTTTCAATTAATTTTTCTGATTCTAATATTGTTCGAATCGTTTCAATTTTTTTTGTTTGGAGGGCTTGATATAAAATTTTGGCTTTATTTTTATTTTCTGCAGATAATCTTTTATTTCGAGATGACATAGCCAGTCCCGATTTTTCTCTACAAATATCTGCAATAATTATTTCTAAATGGGGGAAATATTGTTTTTGAAGATATTGAACTAAGAGAGTTTGTTGAAAATCTTTTTGGCCAAATACAGAATAATCAGGTGAAATAATATAAAACAATCTGAATAAAACCTGAAACACTCCCTCGAAATGTCCTTTTCGTGTTTTTCCTTCTGACTCAGAAAAAAATTGAGGTAAAATAATTTCGGATTTGTTTATATTAAATTTTTGTAATTGTGGATATTTTTTATTGCTATAAAAATCATTATTTTTTTCTGGAATAAATACACAATCAATTTGTATATTTTTAGATATTTCGAACTCTTTTAATTTTTTTATATCTGAATCTATTGTATCTGGATATTTCGCAAAATCTTCAAAATTTGTAAATTGTGATGGATTTGCAAATATCGAAACAATAATTTTTGAATTTTTATTATTGTAATATGCTTTTTCAATAAGACTAAGATGTCCATTGTGTAAAGCTCCCATGGTTGGAATAAAAGAAATTTTATGAGTTTTTTTTAAACAAATTGAATGCTTATACATTTCTTGTAGGTCTGTTATAATTTTCATATATTTTCTTGTAAATTTTATTTTTTATACCTATATTATATCACTTTTTTCATAAAAATAATAAAATGGCTTGATTAAAGGATTTTAATTTTAGTATTATATATCTGCTTTATAATTAATTTATTCAATACATATGACAAAAGCAGATATTATTGCAGCAGTTGCTGAAAAAACAGAACTTTCTAAAAAAGCATCACAAGAAGCGTTAGAAGCTATTCTTAGTACTATTACAACTGAATTAGCAAACGGTGGATCAGTTACTCTTACAGGGTTTGGAACATTTAAAATTTCTGCTCGAAAAGCTCGAACAGGAGTTAATCCTCAAAATCCTTCGCAAAAAATTGAAATTCCTGCGATGAATCTTCCTGCATTTAAAGCTGGAAAAGTTCTTAAAGATGCTGTTCGATAATTTTATATAATTTATAATAAAAAAATACTCTCTGTTATAGAGGGGATTTTTTTATTGTAAATTATATTGTAACTTATATTGTAACTTTGCTATACTCTTAAAAGTTTAGCAAAGTTATTTTTATGTTATTTCATTTTATTGATTCATGTCTGAAAAATCTTCTAAAAAAGCAATAATTTTAGGGTCTGGTCCATATTGTATTGGTTCTTCAGTAGAATTTGACTGGGGATGTGTAACCGCAGCAAAAACTTTAAAAAAAGAGGGATACGAAACTGTTATGATAAATTATAATCCAGAAACAGTTTCAACAGATTATAATACATGTGATAAATTATATTTTGACGAATTAAGTGAAGAGCGAGTAATGGATATTTATGATGCTGAAAACCCAGATGGAGTTGTTTTGTATACAGGAGGACAAATTCCAAATAATCTTGCAACAAAATTAGAAAAACATAATGTTTCGTTTATTGGAACAGAAGCTGTAAATATTGATAGTGCAGAATCTCGACATATATTTTCTGGAATTTTAGATGATTTAAATATTGATCAACCCGCATGGAAAGAATTTGTTGAATTAGAAGAATTGGAAGAATTTACAGAACGAGTAGGATACCCACTTCTTGTACGACCTTCGTATGTTCTTTCGGGAGCAGCAATGGCCGTAGCATGGAGTAAAGATGAATTAGAAAATTTCTTGGGAACTGCATCAAAAATTTCAACAGAAGCTCCAGTTGTTGTGTCAAAATTTGAAGTTGGAGCAATGGAAATAGAAATAGATGCAGTAGCAAGTGAGGGAGAAGTTGTGATTTATGCAATTTCGGAACATGTAGAAAATGCAGGAGTTCATTCTGGAGATGCAACCATTTGTTTGCCACCACAACGAACATATTTAGAAACAGTGCGAAGAATTAAAGAGGTTGCAAAACGGCTTGCAAAACGATTGGATATTACAGGGCCGTTTAATATGCAATTTCTTGCAAAAAATAATGAAATTAAAGTTATTGAATTAAATTTAAGAGCATCACGAAGTTTTCCATTCGTTTCAAAAGTGACAGGGCATAATTTTATTGAGATTGCTACACAAGCTGGAGTTGCAAAAAAAGAAGGACGAAAAATTAAATTCCCTAAATTTAATACATTAGACCTCGATTATGTTGCAGTAAAAGCTCCACAATTTTCATTTTCTCGATTACGAGGAGCCGATCCAGTTTTATCGGTAGAAATGTCATCGACTGGAGAAGTTGCATGTTTTGGAAATAATTTAGAAGAAGCATTTTTAACATCTATGATTTCTACTGGATTTAAAATTCCTAAAAAAGATATTTTTATTTCTATTGGACGAACTATTGATAAAGCAGATTTTCTTGATTATGCAAAAGAATTTGTAAAAATGGGATTTGCATTAAAAGGTACAGAAGGAACTGCAGCATTTTTTGAAGCAGAAGGAGTTGAGATTACAAGTGTGAAATCTGAAAATCTGGAAGAGGAAATTCAAAATTCAGACTTACTTATAAACATTCCAACTGGATATGCTCATGAGAAAAAAACAAAAGGATATGCTTTACGTAGGGCTGCTATTAATGGAAATGTTTCACTTATTACAAATATTCAAATTGCGAAATTGATGGTAAATGCATTAAAGAAATATCCAAAAACTTCGGACTTAGAAATGACGAGTATTGATGACTTTGTATCGTAAATAGACACAGTTCAAAAAAAGAGAGAATAAAATTTAAATTTTATTCTCTCTTTTTTTTTAATTATACCAATCTATTATTTCCAAAAACTCAACTCTTGCACAGCATCTAAATATGCTTCCAATGAAGCTTTTACAATATCTGTATCTCCAGATTTTGCTGATTGAACTCTTCCATTTTTTGTTTCAATTCGTAAATTTACAATTGCTTGGTCGTTAATTCCTGTTGTTACTGCATCAATTCCAAAGTGACTAAGTTCTCCAATTTTTCCAAAAAATTCATCGATACATTGATACCCTGCATCTACCATTCCATCTCCCGTTTTTATAGCTGTTTTTGTTTCTCCTGTTTCAGTATTTTTAATAGTAACATTCGCTTCGGCTAATCTATTACTTCCACTCGAAACAGAGTAACTTTCTAAATGCCAATGTAATCGTTTTTCATTATTTTCACCCAGCGCTAAAATATGTAAATCTTGGTCGGTAATATCTTTTTTTTTATCTGCTAATATTTTAAATTTAATAAAAATTTTGGTAATTTCTTCTTTAGTAAATTCATATCCAAGTCGTTCAAAATGCGAAGCCAATGCAGCTCTACCAGAATGTTTTCCAAGAATCATTTTTGTACTTTTTACTCCTACACTTTCTGAAGTCATAATTTCATATGTTTCTCTATTTGCTAACATTCCATGTTGATGAATTCCTGATTCATGTGCAAATGCATTTTTTCCAACAATTGCTTTATTTGCTTGAACTTTTTGTCCTGTTAAAAGAGTTAATAATTTTGAAGTCGCAAAAATTTCTTTTGTTTTAATATTATGTGAAAAATTAAAAAAATCTGGTCGAACCGATAAATTCATAACAACTTCTTCAAGTGCTGCATTTCCTGCTCTTTCTCCTGCACCATTCATAGTACATTCAATTTGTCTGGCTCCTGCTAAAATTCCTGCGAGTGAATTTGCTGATGCTAACCCTAAATCATTATGACAATGTGTTGAAAAAATTGCATCATTTGCATTTTTTACATTTTTTAGTAAATATTTAATTAATGCTCCAAATTCTTCTGGTTGTGTGTATCCAACGGTATCTGGAATATTTATACAATCGGCTCCTGCGGTAATTGCAACTTCAATAACTTCTACAAGAAATTCTTTTTCACTTCGTCCTGCATCTTCTGGTGAAAAATCAACTCTTTCGCATAAACTTTTTGCAAACTCTACTGCATTTTTTGTCATTTCTAAAATTTGTGCTTTTGTTTTTTTCAGCTTAAATTCCATATGTAATGGGCTTGTTCCAATAAAAGTATGAATTCGTGGTTTTTTAGCATCTTTAATTGCATTCCATGTTGTTTGAATATCGCTTTCCATTGCTCGTGCAAGACCACACACTTCTGTGGTTTTTAAACTTTGTGCAATTAACTCTACCGCTTTAAAATCATCTGGGCTTGCTGCAGGAAAACCTGCTTCAATTACATCTACTCCTAATTTTTCGAGTTGTTTTGCCAATTGTACTTTTTCAAGTGTGGTCATAGAAAATCCTGGTGCTTGTTCTCCATCTCGTAAAGTTGTGTCAAATATTCTAATATAATTTGAATTTTTAGTATTTATCATAAATAATAAGTGTTATTTTTATATAATTCTCTATTACGAAAAGAATACCAAAAAAAAGCTTTTATATAAAGTATTTTTATGATACAATTATCTGAAGTTTACAATTAAACTGATATTTACAATTAAACTGATATTTTAGATTTATATTAGACCTATAAATGGAGTTAACACCTCAAATCATCGTAAGTGGATTTTCGCTTGATATAGCTGAAAAAGCAGAAATGACAAAATCTATTGCAATCGTTCAAAAGGAATTTTTGAAGCGAGGTATTTCAGTATCTATTGCATCAGACAATTTTACGCCAAGCGATGTTTCGGCATGGATTACAGATATTGGGAATAGTGAAGATTTTTATATAAATTTTCAAACAGGGGATACTCCTCAGATTTTCACACAAAATGAACTTGGTTTACCCATCGCACAGCATTTTTCAGATATGATTTCGCAATGGACCGATAGTGATTTTATTTCGCCAGCTTTTATTTCCTCACAAAATGATGAAATTTCTACAACATTATTACCTCTTGCATTAAACGTTTGGAATATTGTATTGCCAAATCATATTACAGAAAAAGAAATTGTTTTTAGTATTATGGGCTGTATTACAGATTTATACACTCGAAAACATGAAATGATTACAGAAGAACAAGTGTGGCCGTTTCGAGATGTTCCATCTTCACATTTTGCATTTGAAGCAATTAAAAAAGCAAAAAATAAAAATATTCTCACGGGATATAAAGGGAATATTTTTACACCAGATAGTGGAATTACAAGAGGAGAAATGTTATATATTTTAGATAAATTAGATTTATTATAATTTTAAATTGAATACAGATGCAATAATTTTTAAAATAATATTTTTTGTTTGATTTTTAGTATCTTTTTTTGTGTCAAACTCCGTTATTTCTAATCCACAAAACTGAGGATTTTTTACCAAATTTTTTAATGATTTTATAATTTCAAGCGGAGATAATCCGTTTGGACAAAAACAGCCAGTAGCACCAGCTTCATTAGGATCAAATCCGTCTATATCAATAGAAATTCCAAATTTTTTAGTATTTCTCGAAACATATTCAATTGCTTCTTTTACCGTATTTTGAATATTTTGTTTTGTTATATTTTTCATAAAAAATATTTTTACTCCTCTTTGTTCTAAAAATTCTAATTCTGCTTTTTCATAATCTCTTGTTCCTATAAAACATAAATTTTTCGCATCAAGAAAATTCTTATTCAATTCTTGAACTTTTGTATCTCCATACCCTAATAAATGTGAAATAGGCATTCCATGAATATTGTGAGAATAAGACGATTGTACGGTATGAGCATCAAGATGTGCATCTATCCAAATTAACCCCATATCTCCATTGTATTTTTTAAGCAGTGCATTCCACACACAAAATCCATTGGAATGATCACCAGTTATAAATAAGTATTGCTCATTTATATCATTATTTTCTGTAATAAATTTTTGAGTTTTTTTTGTTAAATTATACCAATTTTCTATTGCATCAAGTTTTCTTTCTGTTGCATTGGTAAAAAATATTTTATTAAAATTAATATTAAATTTTTCAGGTAATGTATAATATAAATCCCAAACACCAAGCTCTGCACCTCTTTTTTCTGCTCCAATTCCACTTGCAATTCCGAGTATATTCATCTTTAATTTTTTATTAAAAAGGCTAAAACATGTGTTATTTTCTATACGCAACAAGAAGGCTCCAAAAAATTCCTGAAATAATATTCGTGATTGTATCAAATATTGTATCGCTATAATATTCTGCCATTTTATAGGTAGACGCTGACTCAAAAATAAAGACTCGAACCATATATTGCAACACTTCAATTCCAATACCTATTGAAATAATAATGCTAAATAAAACCAAGAAACGTTCCCAATCTGAAAGTTTTGAAAATAACTTTATTAAAAATCCATAAATAATAAAAGAAAGGCTTCCTATTAATCCAATATGCTCTATTGTATTAAAAATTCTGTACGAATGAAGTATTATATCATATTGAATGATATAGAGAATAAATATGTTGAGAAATGGATAAAAAAACATCCAAAAAATAAAAAGTTTCTCTATTCTATTTGTAAATATATTTTGTTTCTTAAAAATAAGAAAATATGCACTAATATAAAAAAGGAGTAAAAATATAATCCATGCAGTTTTGAGTGCAAAAAAAATAGAAAAACTTACGCATATAAATGCTAAAATAAAAAAAATATATTTATTGAAAATTTTGTTCATTATTATCATTACTATTTATTTATAAAAAAATTCTGATAGCACTTGTATACTATCAGAATTTTAAGAAATCCATAATTTTTAGATTATTTTTTCCTTACACTCCCAAATTTCCAGCACTTCCCAACGATTTTTTTTCTGCAATATTTTTTTGAAAATCTACTTCATATTCATCTAATCTTTCAAATGCTTGCATATACGCATCTCGAAAAGGAATGTTTTCATTTTTCACCATATCATTTGCGATATCGGCTAAAAACATTTCTTTTGTAATTTTAGACTCTATAATTTCTTGATTTGGAGTTAAATTTTCTAAATAAATTTTAGCAATTTCGAGGGAATCAAGAGTTATATCAATACTTTCAATTAAAGGTTTTTTCATTAATTGTAAATCTCTATGATATCCAGAAATTAAATTTTTACTCATTTCTTTAATTTCTAGTTGTTTTGAAATTACACCAGAAACATGACCTCTCATAATTTCTAGTCCATCTAAATTTCTTTTTTGAGGCATTATAGATGAGCCCGTAACAATTGAATCATCGGAAGTAAAAAAATTAAATTCTTGGCTCGTAAATAAAATCATATCTTGGGCATATTTTCCTAATGTTAGCATTATTTGTGCGCAGGCTTCCAAAAGTAAACTTTCAAATTTTCCTCTGGACTGTTGGCAATACATAGAATTAATTTGAATTTTTTCAAATCCTAATTCTTTTGTTGTCATTTCTCTGTCTAAATTAAAAGAAACTCCGTATCCAGCAGCAGAACCTAGTGGGTTTTGATTTGTAAGTTTTTGAACACTTTTTGCAAATAAAATATCGTTTTCTAAACTCTCTGCAAATGCTGAAAAATAATGTCCAAGTGAAGAAAGCATGGCTTGTTGCGTGTGCGTGTATCCAGGAAACGGATTATTTTTATATTCAAATGTTTTTGTTAAAAAAGTTTTTTGAAGAATTTCTGTTTTCAAAATAATTTTTTGTAAAGAATTTTGAGAATATAATCGAACAGCTGTTAAAACTTGGTCGTTTCGACTTCTTCCTGTATGAATTTTTTTTCCAGCATCTCCATATTTTTCTGTTAAAAATGCTTCAATTACCGTATGACAATCTTCATCGGCAGGTGTAATTACAATTTTATTTTGATTATACAATTCTAAAATTTCATTTAATCCAGCTTGAAGATTTTTATTTTCTTTTGCGGTTACAATATTTATTTTTTCCAGCATATTCGCATGTGCTTTTGATGCTTGTACATCGAAAGGAAATATTGTCATGTCTAAAATATAATCAGTCGCAACTGTATATTTTTCAATGGCTGGGTGAAGGTTTATGTTTTCTGTTTTTTTCCAAATTTTAGACATGAGTTATTTTTTAAATTTCATTTGATACGCTGTTTTTTGTGCTAAATTCCATAACTCAATAAATCCTGCTGATGCATTTTGGTTAAAATGTGCTGATTTATTAAATGTTGCTAAATTTTCATCGAATAACGAATGAGGAGAAGTGAGTGCTACAACTTCACATTTTCCTTTATATAACCGAACCGTAACTTCTCCTGTAACTTTTAAATTTTGCTCTTTTGTAAATGCTCTAATATTCTCCATAACTGGGTCAAAATATTTTGCTGCATAACAAAGATACGACCATTTTGTATCGATAGAAATTTTAAATTCATTTTCTTCTCGTGTAGAAACAAGTTGTTCTAAATTTTTATGTGCTTCAATTAAAATATGTGCAGCTGGGTTTTCATAAATCCCTCTCACTTTTAATCCAATTAATCTATCTTCAATTAAATGAAAATATCCAACTCCATGCTTCGCTCCAATTGTATTTACAGCAGGAATTAAGTCTTCAATATTTGTATCTACTCCATTTATTGAAACGGGTTTCCCTTGAATAAATCCAATTTTTAAAATTTCTGTTTCATCAGGTGCTTGTTGAGGAGTATTACACCATTTTAAAATATCTTGAATTGGTGGAATGAGTTCTGGATTTTCAATTTCTCCACCTTCTCCAGTATTTGCCCACATATTTTCGTCATATGAATATGGTTTTTCTTTTGTTTGCAACACCTCAATCCCATGTTTTTTACAAAAATCAATTTGTTCATCTCTTCCCATAGACCATTCTCGAACTGGAGCAATAATTTTTAATTCAGGATTTAATGTTGTAATATAACTTTCAAATCGAACTTGATCATTTCCTTTTCCAGTTGCCCCATGAGCTACCACTTGGCATCCATAATCTGCTGCAATTTTTGCTGCAACTTGAGAAATTACAACTCTTCCAAGTGGACAACCAAGAGCGTATCCTCCTTGGTATGCTGCGTTTTGTGTAATTGCTTCTACGCATAATTCAGCAAATTCTTTTTTTGCATCATAAATAATGGCGTCGGTTGCTCCATATTTTAATGCTTTTTGTCTAATTTCTTCTAAATTATCGGCAGTTTGTCCTAAATCTAGAGTAAGGGTAACAACTTCACAATTATATTCATCTTGAATCCATTTCAGCATTGTTGAGGTATCCAGCCCTCCAGAATAAAGAAGTAGGCATTTGTCAAATTCTCCTTTGTGAGCTTCGTGTGAAGCAATTTTTTTATATTCAGTTTCTTTTTTCATTATAATTTGGGGTTAAAAAATTTAAAATTTACAGAGTATTTGTTTCTCTTTATTTCTGATAATAAAATAAAAAAGGTTGCATAGTGTTTGATAAAATAAATAAAAAAACTCTCAAAATATTTTTTATATTATTTTGAAAGTATGTTTTTATTTATATAACAAAAAAACTCTCAAAATAAATATTATAAATTTGAGAGTTTTGGTTTTTAGTAAAAAAAATGAATTTCTGTAAAATCTCTCAAAATTATATTTGAGAGTGACGGCGTGTCAATGTTTTACATGTTTTATTATTCATAATATTTGAATTATTATTTTAAAATCTAAATAGAGTCTATAAAAAATATTTTATTAAAGCAATAGTTTTATGAAAGTTCTAAGATTAATTTGACCACTTTGATAAAATAAATTTGAAAGAATTTAACAATCAAAGTGGTATGCGAGGAATAACATATAACGACCAGCAATAGTAGGCACTCGTAATAGAGTTGGAGATTGGGAAAGTGATTCTGTACAGTTTTCTGGTCAAAAAGGTATTTTATCTGTT
>DQTD01000089.1 GCA_016839105.1 Candidatus Altimarinota bacterium | reverse complement strand
CCTGATTCCATTCCGAACTCAGTAGTTAAGTCTTTCATCGCTGATGGTACTTGGGGCCTTGCCCCTGGGAGAGTAAGTCGCCGCCAAGACACGGTCTTTTTTTGTGTCTATACAAGAAAGTCTATAGTTTATTATTTTTAACAGATTATAGACTTTTTTTAGTATATATAAAATATAAGATTTGGTATATACTCTTTATACATCTTTATAAATCTTTTAAATAGTGAGTATTATGTCGAAAAATATTATTGATAAAATTTGGAGTTCACATTGTGTAAAACAGGAAAAAAACACTCCAGATATACTATTTTTAGATTTGCAACTATTGCATGAGGTAACGAGTCCTCAGGCATTTGCAGAAATTAAAAATAATAACTTCGATATTTTTGATACAGAGAGACAAATTGCAACTGTTGATCATTCAATTCCTACAAATATTACGAGGGATAATTTTGTCGATGAAAAAAATAAAATCCAAATAGAAACATTCAGAAATAATTGTAAATATTTTGGTATAAAATTATATGATATTGACTCTGGGAGTCAAGGAATAGTGCATGTAGCAGGTCCCGAGTTAGGATTAACACAGCCAGGAATGACGATTTGTTGTGGTGATAGTCATACTTCCACGCATGGAGCATTTGGAGCTTTGGCATTTGGAGTGGGAACAACTCAAATTTTTCATGTAATGGCAGCATCGAGTTTACTTTTAGATAAACCAAAGACCATGAAAGTTAATTTTATTGGAACTCCTTCAAAATATTTTTCTGCAAAAGATGCTATTCTTGCTCTTATTCGACAAATTGGTGTTCAAGGAGGAACAGGATACGCAATGGAGTATTGTGGAAAATTTATAGAAAATTGTTCAATGGAAGAGCGAATGACAATTTGTAATATGTCTATTGAATGTGGTGCACGAAGTGGGGTTATTTCTCCAGATAAAACAACATATGAGTTTATTAAAAATACTGGTGTGTTTAATAAATTTGAAAATAGTGATGAAAAATTTGAAGAAGCAAAGCAATATTGGAAAACATATAAATCAGATACAGATGCTGTATATGATGCAATTATTACCGTAGATTTAGAAAACCTAAAGCCACTTTTAACATGGGGGACAACGCCTGGTCAGTCCGTTTGTGTAGATGAAAAAATCCCTCTATATGAAGAAATGAATCTTGAAGATGTTTCATTGGCAAAAAAATCACTAAATTATACAAAATTAAAAGCAGGGGAATATTTAAAAGATACGTCTATTGATTATGTTTTTATTGGTTCTTGTACAAATGGACGAAATTCAGATTTTGATGTAGTGGCCAAAATTTTGAAAGGGAAAAAAATTGCAAAAGGTGTTACCATGTTTGTGGTTCCAGGGTCTGAAAAAGTTGAAAAATATTGTAAAGAAAAAGGAATAGATAAAATTTTTATAGATGCGGGTGCTGATTTTAGAAGACCTGGTTGTTCTATGTGTTTAGCAATGAATGGAGACACTGTTCCTGCTGGAAAACGAGCGATTTCAACGTCAAATAGAAATTTTATAGGACGACAGGGAGTTGAGTCAATAACGCATTTAGCAAGTCCACAAATGGCTGCTATTGCAGCAATTACAGGGAAAATAACAGATCCAGAGGACTATTTTACAAAATAAATTTTATTTATATATTATGAATATTGAATTAAAAAACTTTATATCAAAATGTTTAGAGATAAAAAAGTTAGAAAATAATAATAAATTTTTCTCTTTAGATTTACTAAAAAAAACTGATAATTTGGAGTGGGAATTAGCGGTTAGATATTTAGAATCAAAAGGTTTCTCTGTCGCAGTAATTACGGATAAAAATAAATATGGAGTTTTTATTGCAGAAGGATTTTCTGAAAATAATAGATTAAAAGGGTGGGGATTGGAAAATCATAAACCACTCGAAATTTGTGTGAAAAACATTGGTTTTCCTTTAAAATCTGAAAAACCAGAAGCTCCAGATACAAAAATTCAAGGATTAAAAGTGGTACCAACACATTCTATAGCTGTATTGTTTGGAACAAAAGACAATGGTTGGGGGAAAGTTGAACATATTCCTCAGTCTTCATTTTCTTTATCAATTATGAATACGGGAGGAATTCAATATGGACAATCTGCATTTGAAGGAGCGTGTGCTATGAAAAATGAACAAGGAGAGGTATTTGGTTTTCGATTAGAAAAAAATACAGAAAGATTTAATAAAAGTATTCAAGCAATTGGCTTACCTGAAATAGATGTAAAGATTGTAAGAGAAATGATAGAAGTAAATATTCAAAATAATAAAGACTATGTTCCAGAGTTAGGAGATGGTCAATTATATATTCGTCCATCTGTAGCAGGGTTAACCGGTGCGTTAGGAATTGTTGCCGCAGAAACTTTTATCATTACGTCTGAAGTGGCGGCATTTGGTTCATATATTCCAACTTCTATAAAAGTTGAGGGGTTGCGATATATTCATCGTCCATATTCGGGTACTAGTAAAATTGCTCCAAATTATTCGGTTTCAGTAAAAATAAAACAAGGAGTGAAAGCACGAGGCTATTCAGATTATTTATCGTATGATATAGATAATAATGTAGAAGAAGTTTCGAGCTGTGCAGTTGCATTTATAGATAAGGAAAATAATTTTGTATTTCCACCTGTTCAAGATGAAATAGATACAAAAGAACGGCATATTTTACCCTCTATTACACGGTATTCAATTATAGAATTGTTAGAATTTCAAAAAGAAAGTGTAATAATTAGAGATGTGAATGAGTCAGAAGTAAAAAATATGAAAGCTATGTTTACAATGGGAAATGCCGTTGGTGTAGTTGAAGTTTCTGAGTTGTCAGTTAAAAAATCACGAGAAGATGCAGAAAAAAATATTGGGAAAACTATTATATTTTCAGATATAGAATCGAAAGAAAAAATAATCAATATTCGAAAAAATATTTTTGCAGCACGAACTGGTGATTTAAAGGGTTTTGATCATTGGTCTAAAAAATTGGTCTAAAAAATTGGTTTTATAAATTTTTAATATCTAGGAACTCCTTTATTTGCTAAATCATCTGCTTTCTCGTTACCAGGATGCCCTGAGTGTCCCTTTACCCATTCCCACGAAACAGTATGCCTTTGTAATGCTTCGTCTAAATCTAACCAGTATTCTTTATTTTTTACTGGTTTTTTTGCGGCTGTTTTCCATCCATTTTTTTTCCAGTTTGTCATCCATTTTTCAATTCCATTTTTTACATATTGTGAATCGGTAATAATGGTAAGTTCTGTAGGTTTACTTAAACAGTTTAATGCTTCGCTTACCGCTTGTAATTCCATTTGATTATTTGTTGTGAGTGAATTTCCTCCACAAATTTCTTTGGTATGTTCTCCAAAAACGAGATAGGCACCCCAGCCTCCTCTTCCAGGATTTCCTTTACATGCACCATCTGTATAAATTCGTAATTTCATGTTTTTTTATATTTTATGTATATATTTATTTTTTATATGATTTTAAAATTTCAGATTTCTCTTTTAGCATTCCTCCTAAAATAAATGGTGCAAAAAGTAGTAATAGGGGAGTTATAGAAATGATTGCAGATAAAATTGTTACAACAAATGTTGCAAAAAATCCTTCCCATTTAAAGAGTCGTAAAAATAATGAAGATAAAATACTTGTACAAAAATATGGAAGGAGTAAAAAAGATAATCCCCATAGTGCAATAAGAGTGATACCAAATGGTAGCCCTATTGCGGTAAGCAATAATAGTAGTGCAAGAATAGGTGCTCCTAGAAACCAAATAAGTCCAGAAATGAATCGTGAAAAAGGTGCAGATAAAATATGAGAAACTGATTTTGAAAAATATTTTGGTATAAAAATAGTAAGTAAAAATGAAAAGAAAATAATACTGAATAAAGATCCTGCAATAAAAATTCTTTTATCTTCTAATATTGGATATTGAGAAAATTCAGATTCTTTTTTTGTAATATTTCCGTTCACAATATTTTTAAGTGTTTCATCTGAATATACACCTTTTATATGTCCAGAATATATAAGACTTCCTGTTATGTGCGCATTTTTTCCAAATGTAATATTTTTTGCTGTTAATGAAACAAGTCCAGAAACTGTACTATCAAAAAATATTGTTTCTGCTGTAATTTTAATTCCTTCATTGGCTGTAATATTTATTAATTTTACATGTTTTGCAGTCACAATAACAGACCCTCCAATTTTTGAATTACGAATAATAATATTTTTTCCGGCAGCAATTATATCATCACCAACATTTCCATTTATTGTAATATTATGTCCTGCGGCACGAATATCATCTTTTATATTTCCGTTTATAGTAATAGTATGCCCTGCAAGTAGTGCATCTTCTGTTACATCTTTTTCAAGCGTGATATTCATTCCTGCAATAATAGCATCTCCAGAAATTTTAGCATTTACCGTAATTTCTTCTCCTGCAATATATGCATCATCAGAAATATTTTGCTTAATTTTTATTGGCTCTTCCTCTTGTTGACTGATTATTTCTGGTACTGCGAATGCAGAAGAAATAAAAAAAGTTGATGTTGCGAAGACTGATAGTAATAGTTTTTTCATAAAGTTTGTAAAAGATTTGTAGGGGCGTACCCTTGTGGTCGCCATGTTTTTATTAAGTAAAATAGACGAAGTCATATATTCCATAAACAAGAGAAATAAATAAAACCTAGTAAAAATAGAAAAAACCATAGGGGGATAAAGCTAAATCCATTAAACCTGAGGCGAGAAAAAGTCCTCCTATTATTCCTAAAATTTTATATATATTCATGTATATATATAATAATAATTAATTTTTCAATATAAATTTATCTAAAACACATTCCCTCGTAACCCTTTGCTCCATCCTTCAACCAACACGCTTCGGTTCAGAGTAAATGTTTTCCCATCAATGGTATCAGTTTTTTCTGATAAATATTCACCTAATACTATAGCAGGTACATTTTGTGTTTTTATAAGTTCTAAAAATTTATGTTGATTTTTTTGTGTTACAGAAACTAAAAATCCGTTTCCTTCAGAAAACATTTCTTCAATAGAAAATTTTGAAAAATCTCCTTTGAATCCTACTTTTCCTCGAATACATTTTTGTAAAAAAGTATTCGCAAGTCCTCCTTCTGCAATTACAGATGCAGAAGAAATAAGAGCTGTTTTATGTGCTTCTAAAATAGCAAAAATATTTTTTTCTGCTGTTTTGTAATCTGTGATAGCTGGAGCAAAAATTTCTAAACTTTCTTTTGTAATATCGGTATATGCTTTTGCAAATTCAGTTCCTCCAATTTCTGATGGACGAGCTCCAATTACAATGGCAATTTCTTTTTCTTTTGGAATATTTCCAACTGCAGTATTTACATCTTTTATAGACCCAACACATGAAACAATTGCTGATGGATTTCCTTTTTTATATAATGAAACATTTCCAGATATAAATGGAGTTGGTTCGTTTTGGTACTCAAATAAATGAATATTTTTTGCACTTTCTGCTACTCCCTTTACCCCTGAAACAAATTTTCCCATATCTTCTTTTTCTTCTGGATTTCCATAATTTAAACAATCGGTTAAAGACCGAGGATATGCTCCTGTTGCAGCAACTCTTTGAATTGCTGTTGTTACGGCATTTGCTCCTTGTTGAAATGCTGAAACTCCACCTAAATGCGGAGATCCTCCAATAGAAACAGCGAATCCATTTAATTTATCTATTGCTGTTAAATCGTCAAAATCTCGAAGTGGTGCTGCCACTACTGCGTCAGATTCACTTCTATCTAAAACTGTTGAACCTTGAACGGTTTGGTCATATTGTTCCGTTACACATGTTCGGTCTGCACAGTTTGGTCGAGATAAAAAATTGTATAAAAATCCTGAAAGATTTTCAATTTTGCTTGTATCAATTTTTGCAGAATTTTCAGCTTTCAAATCGGTTGGTTCTGTATATGGTCGGTCAATTCGTAATCCTTCTGTAATATCTTTTATATTTGCATCGCAAATAATTTCTCCTTTATATTTTACCGTATATCGTCCTGTATCGTTTATTGTTCCTACATTTGAAGCTTTTGCACCAGGGGCTACTTTTGGTAAATCCCATTTTTTATTAAAGTGATCTAATACAAATTCTGTCATTTCTGGTGGAACTGCAAAACAAAATCGTTCTTGTGTTTCACTGCATAAAATTACATGTGGTAACAAATTTTCTTCTCCAACATGAATATTTTCTACATGAACTTCTGCTCCAAATCCACATTTTTCATTTCCTTCTGAAATTTCTACCGATGCACACATAATTCCACCAGCTCCCATGTCTTTAAATCCGATAGTATTTAATGTTCCTTTTTCTTCTAGAATTTTAAATAAATCTTGAAATGATGCTAATAAATGTCGTTCTAAAAAAGGATTTGGTTCTTGAACTGCTCCTAAGTTTTTTTCTTTTTCGTCTTCGTTCACAATTTGTGAAGAAAAGCTTGCACCTCCAAACCCACTTTTATCAGACCCTTTTCCTACAACAATTAAATTATATCCGTCTCTTGCAGCATTTTCTGGTGCGTATGAATGCAAAATATTTTTTTCTTTTACCAGTCCCAAAGCAACTACATTTACCAGTGTAAATCCGTCAAAACTATCATCAAAGGCAATGTCTCCACCCATATTTGGAACTCCAAGTGGATTTCCATATCCTGCAACTCCTTCTACTACACCTCTTGCAATTACTTGATTTTTTGGATTTGTGTGATTTCCAAATCGAAGTTGGTCAAGAACTCCAATTACTCGTGCTCCCATACATGCAATATCTCTACAAATTCCTCCGACTCCTGTTGCGGCTCCTTCAAATGGAACCAGTTGCGATGGAGAATTATGAGATTCATGAGAATATACTAACCCATATTTTTCTCCGTTAATTTCACATAATTCAACAATTCCTGCATCTTCCTTTGGACCTAAAATAACAGGCGTTGCGTCTGTTGGTAAAAGTGATAAAAATTGACGAGAAGATTTATACGAAGAATGTTCAGAACCTTGAATACTCCAAATGGTTGCTTCTGTAAGCGTTGGATTTCGTCCCAGCATTGTTACAATTTTTTGTGATTCTTCCAGTGTTATAGAAAGTTTATTTGCTTCACAAAGTATTTGTAAATCTGCTGTAGAAATATTTTGAAAATCAAGAACAGGATTAATTGTTGACATGAAAAGAATAGAGTAAAATAAGTAGAAATTATAAAAATTTTGTACCAAAATATTACACTGTTTTGGTATTTTAGAAAATATCATTTTATTCTTATTTGTATTTTTTGGAAAATAAAGGTATAATATTCTGATGTAAATGATGATTCAAAAATGCGAGATTTTATTGGTATTTGTGTGAATTCAGGGAATAATACAGATAGATTTGAGAAAAATGAGTCGAGAAAAGATGATAAATTTCTTACTCCAAGGGAAACTTTTAAGAAGGTCTTATGTCAGCTTAGAGTTGTAATGGGGTTAGATTTTCCAGAAAATTCACTTTTTAAAAAACTTGCAAATTTTTCTGAGAAATCAGGAAGAAATTTAAAAAACCAACAGCAGTTTAAACAATATTTAGTTGAACAAAATGCTGTTGGAAATTCATTTATTACAAATATTGAAACGGAAAATCTCGATGAGCATGTTTTTATGTTACAAGTGGGAACAGAGGTTGTAAAATTTTCATTTAATAAAAATTTTATGAATGAAGATGAAAATAAGCCATCTGGGTTTAGATTTGTTGAAGATAATTAAATTTATTTCTTTATAAAATTTCTAAACGTTCATTGTTTTTATTTACCGCAATTTTCACATCTGCAATTCCTGTGGTTGCATCAAATTCTAAACTTCCATCTATCAGTTTCATAGCGAGTTCGTCTAATAACTCATTTTGAATAGCTCTTACAAGTGGTCGTGCTCCAAATTCTTTGTCGTACCCTTTTTCTACTAAATATATTTTTGCTTCGTTAGAAATTGCAAGTGTGATATTTTGTTTTTTCAATTTTTTAGTAAGTGCGTGTAAATGAATATCTAAAATTTTAGTCACATCACCTTTCGAAAGTTGATTAAATTGCACAATTTCGTCTATTCTATTTATTAATTCTGGTCGAAAAAATGTTAATAATTCTTGTTGTATTTCTTTTCGAGATTTTGCTTCTCCTGTTTCATTATTCATATCTGTTACAAGATTTGAAGTCATAACAATAATAGTATTTTTAAAATTTACAATTCGACCTTTACTATCGGTTAAATGTCCTTCGTCTAAAATTTGTAAAAAGAGTTTAAATACATCAGGATGAGCTTTTTCTATTTCGTCAAACAGTAAAACAGAAAATGGTTTTCTTCGTACTTGTCCTGTTAATTGTCCTTCGTCATCGTGCCCAACATATCCGGGAGGCGAACCAATAAGTTTTGAAACACTATGGCTTTCCATAAATTCAGACATATCAAAACGAATCATTGCGTGTTCGTCTGAAAATAAAAATTCAGATAATGCTTTTGAAAGTTCTGTTTTTCCAACTCCTGTTGGTCCTAAAAATAAGAAACTTGCAAGAGGTTTGTGTTCATCACTCAGTCCCGCTCTTGATCGTCTTACTGCATTTGCAACCGATTTTAACGCATCTTCTTGTCCAATAACTCTTTCTCGTAAATGAAGTTCTAAGTCTATTAATTTTTGAGTTTCGGTTTCAGTCATTTTTTTGGCAGGAATTCCTGTCCATCGTTCTAAAACTTCTGCAATTTCTTTTACCGTTACTTCTTCTCTTAATAATTTATTTTCAGATGTGTTTTCAGATGTTTCGTTTTTTATTAATAATTCTTCAAGTGCTGGAATTTTATTATATCTAATTTCTGCAACTTTTTGGAGTTCGCCATTTCTTTCTGCAACTTCTGCTTCTTGTTTCAATGCATCAATATTTTTTTGAGCACTTCTAATTTCTACAACAAATGCTCGTTCTTTTTCCCATTGCATAGAAATTTCTTGAAACTCTTCTTTTAATTCAGAAAGAATTTTGTTTATTTCATCTAATCTTGTTTTATTTTTACTATTACTCTTATTTTTTTTCGTATTTTTACTTTCCTGAAGAACCGCTTGTTTTTCAATTTCTAGTGTTCTTATTTTTCTTTCTAATGTGTCTAAGACTTCTGGTTGACTTTCTATTTCCATTTTTAATGCAGACGTTGCTTCGTCTATTAAATCTATAGCTTTGTCTGGAAGTTTTCGGTCTGTTAAATATCGAGCAGAAAGTGTTGCAGCTGCAACAACTGCTTCATCTGTAATTCGCACTCCGTGATGAACTTCATATTTTTCTTTAATTCCTCGTAAAATAGCAATAGTATCTTCTACGCTTGGTTCTTCTACTTTTACAGGTTGAAATCGTCGTTCAAGAGCAGAATCTTTTTCAATATATTTTCTATATTCCGTAAGTGTTGTAGCACCAATTACACGAATTTTTCCGCGAGCGAGAGCTGGTTTTAAAATATTTCCTGCGTCCATACTTCCTTCTGCACTTCCTGCTCCTACAATAGTGTGTAATTCGTCTATAAATAAAATAACTTCAGAGTCAGATTTTTTTGATTCTTCTACTTCTTTTACAATAGATTTTAGTCGTTCTTCAAATTCTCCTCGAAATTTTGTTCCTGCAACCAATGCTCCCATATCAAGCTCTAACAATTTGATATTTTTTAAATTATCGGGAACTTCTCCAGCAATAATTCTTCTGGATAATCCTTCTACAATTGCTGTTTTTCCCACTCCTGGGTCTCCTACTAAAACAGGATTATTTTTTGTTCGTCTCGAAAGAATTTGCATTGTTCTTCTTATTTCACTGTCTCTTCCAATAATAGGGTCTATATTTCCACTTTCAGCTTCTGCGGTTAAATCTTTACAGAATTTTTTTAATGCATCTCTTTTTGCTTCTGGATTTGCATCTGTAACTTTTTCTGAACCTCTTATTTTTGTAAATATTTTTGTAACTTCGTCTTTCTTAAAAAATTCTTCTACACAACTTTTTGCCGAATTACTGGTTTCAAAAAATGCTAAAAATAAATGTTCAACCGATATAAAGCTATCACCCATTGTTGTCATTTGGTCTTCTGCTTTTTCAAAAATACGAGTAAATTCAGAATCAAAATTTCGAGTAATATCACCAGTTACGGTTGATTCTTGTTTCAATTTTTTAGAAATATTTTCTATTAATTCAACTCTATTTGTTTTTGTAATTTCGAGTAAATTAGGAATTACGGTGTCTTTTTGGTCGAGTAAAATTCGTAAAACATGCAGAGCTTTCACGCTTGCATGTGAAAGTTCTTTTGCTAAATTTTGTGCTTTTTGCATGCTCTCTGCTACTCGTTGTGTAAATTTATCTGGATTCATATGGTGTATTGTTTAAATTGTATGTTTATTCTGTTTTTATTTTCTTATAACTAGCAGTTGTTTGTCAAGAGTGCTAATTCGTAATTTATATAAATAATCTGAAATTTTTGTTACATTATATAATATATTTATTAAAGTCGGAGATATGAATATGAAGGGTAATGAGGTTTTAATTGTTAGTTCTTCTCGATTTGTAAGTATTCAAAACATTAAAGAATCTCAAATTATTCCAATTGGTTCAGTAGTCTTTCCTAAACGAGGAGGTGCTATTGCTACCAATAAAAAAAGGAAAATTATAAAAGATACAATTGTAGGCCTATATTAGTAATGGAACTTCTATTCCGTAAATTAATAATTATAGTTTTGATGAAATCAAAATCAATTTTCCAAAATCTCTCCAAACTCAAAAACAAATAGTAATCCAACTTGACCAACTTTCAGAAAAAACAAAAAAATTAGAAAAACTTTATCAGGAAAAATTGGATAATTTGGAAGAGTTGAAAAAATCTTTG
>DQTD01000096.1 GCA_016839105.1 Candidatus Altimarinota bacterium | reverse complement strand
CATTTAGTAGATGTATATGATGAAATAATTCCAGAAAAAACAATACAGAAAAAAGGAGAACATCTAGATCTATTATATCAATTGATAGAAAAATTGGCATATTTTCAAAATGCTGGACTCCCAAAAGATAGAGAAAATTCTTTCCCAAAAGGAAACTCATAGAAACTTCTCTATGCCAGACTTTTTATATTATTTTTATGCTTTTAGAAATATTGGTATAATTGTAAGCTTGGGTATTATACCTATCGCCAATTTTTCGAAGTATTACGCTTTATTTGATTTCGTCTAAATCTTTTGATATTATATATTTATAAAGGTGTTTTTAATTGCCATAATGAGGAAGATTAAGCGTCAAGCATCCCCCCATAAATATCTTTTTTATTATAATTTAAAATATAAACACAGATGTTTACACAAAAAAAACTTTCAAATGGGTTACAAATTGTAACTTCAAATATTGAGTCTACAAATACTGTGACGCTTCTTATTTTGGTTGGAGCAGGAAGTCGATATGAAACAGAAAAAGAACGAGGTCTGGCTCATTTTCAAGAGCATATGTTTTTTAAAGGAGGAAATCGGTTTAAAACAGCAAAAGATGTAGCAGAGGCAATAGACGGAGTTGGTGGAGATTTTAATGCTTTTACAGGGAAAGAATATGTAGGATATTATGTAAAAGTTGCCAGTGAAAAAAAAGAATTTGCATTTGATGTATTGTCTGACATGCTTTTAAATGCAAATTTTCCACAAGAAGAAATAGAAAAAGAACGAGGTGTGATTTTAGAAGAAATGAATATGTATGAAGATATGCCTATTTATAAAATTGGATGGGATTTTGAAGAATTAATGTTTGGAAATCATCCAATGGGAAAAGATCAAATAGGAACTGTAGAGCTTATAAAAAATGTGAATCAGGAAGATTTTAAACAATATAAAAATAAATTATATACTCCTGATAATATTGTAATTACAGCAACAGGAAATATAAAAGAAGAAGAAACGTTGAAATTGATAGATAAATATTTTAATTTTTCGTCAGATAAAAAACAAACATGTTTTGCTGAAAAATTTAGTTGGAAAAATTTTAATGAAAATGCAGGAAATAATAAAAGAGTATTTATTCGAAATAAAAAAACAGAGCAGGCTCAAATTGTTATTGGGTATCCATCTTTTGATCGAGCAGATGAAAGAAATACTGCAACAAGATTACTTTCAATTATTTTAGGAGGAAATATGTCGTCTCGAATGTTTTCAAGTGTGAGAGAAGAAAAAGGATTGTGTTATTCTATTGGTTCATCTGTGGATAGTTATACAGATTGCTCATTATTTTCAACACGAGCTGGAATTACAATAGAGCGAATAAAAGAGGCGATTGATGCAATTAAATCAGAATATTTAAGCATTGCTTCAGATGTTGGGAAGGTTACAGAAAAAGAATTGCAGCGAGCAAAAAATTATTTAAAAGGATCGCTTGCATTAAGCATGGAAGACAGTGCATCTGTTGCTAATTTTCTTGGAACTCAGTTTGTGTTAAAAGATGATATAAAAACTATAGATGAATTTTTTAAAAAAGTAGATAATATTACGGTTGAAGATATTTCTGCTGTTGCAAAAGAATTATTTGTAAAAGAAAAAATCGCTATGGCATTAATAGGTCCATTTGAGGGGCAAGAAAAAGAACTAGAAGAAGTTTTACTTGCATAGATAGGGTAAAACACAGTAATATTACACACGATTATATTTTATACAAATTATGAAAATTACAAGAAAAGATCAAAAAAATTCTATTGTTGAATTAACAGTTGTTTTAAATAAAGCAGAATGGGAAAAAGCAGAAGAAACAGCTCTTCGAAAAATTGCTACGACGGTAAAAGTTGATGGTTTTAGAAAAGGGCATATTCCAGAAGCAGTTGTTCGACAAAAAGTTGGAGAAGGAGCTATTAAGCAAGAAGCCATTGATCTTGCTATTTCTCAAGGATATATGGAGGCTCTTCAAAAAGAAAAGTTGAATCCATTAGCACAACCAGAAGTTGCAATTGAAAAAATGGATCCATTAGAATTTAAAATTTCTGTTCAAGTCTATCCAGAAGTAAAAATTGAAAAAATTGATACTTCAAAAGTAAAAATTACAGCGTCTAAAGTTACAAAAAAAGAAATAGATGAACAAATTGAAATGATTTGTAATCAATCAGCAGAAAAATCACCAGTTACACGAAAATCAAAAAAAGGAGATACGGTAGTTATAGATTTTGATGGTAAAAATGCAGATGGAGAAACTCAACCAGGAATGAAAAGTGCAGGTCATCCATTAGAACTTGGGGCTGGAGCATTTATTCCAGGATTTGAAGAAGAAGTGATTGGAATGAAAAAAGGAGAAGAAAAAACATTTCCAATTACATTTCCAAAAGATTATCAATCTACTGATATTGCAGGAAAAGAATTTTTCTTTACTGTGAATGTTCAAGATGTTTTAGAAAAAACACTTCCAAAATTTGATGATGCATTTGCTGTAAAAATTACAGGGGAAGAAGGAAAAAAAGCAGATGATTTAAGAGAAGAAATAAAAGGTCATTTGAAAAAACGAAAAGATGATGCAAAATATGCAGATGCACAAAAAGATCTTTTTGAATTAATTGGAAAAGGAACAACTGCGGATTTACCTCCAATTTTTATTGAAGAAGAGATTAAAGGAATGATAGATAATATGAAAATGCAAGGGTTACAACAAGGTATGCCTTGGGAGAAACACTTAGAAATGATGAAAAAAACAGAAGAAGAATTAAAAATTGAAATGAGAAAAGATGCAGAAAAAGCAGTTCTTTCTCGACTTGGATTACAAGCAATGATTAAAGAAGATTCTTCGATTGTTGTTTCGGAAGAAGAAATGGAAACAGAAATTGCATTAGAATTGGCTCGAATTAATAATCAAGCACAACAAAAAGGAATAAAAAAAGAAGAAATTGAGGCTAGAAAAGCTTCGTTTAAAAAAGGACATGACGGATGGGCTCAAGTTGAAAATAGACTTAATATTCGAAAATTCTTTGAGAAACATTTAGGAGCAAAAGCATAATTATTACAGATTTAGAGTAAATATAGGGTTTGACAATTGCTCTATTATTTGAAATAATTGTACAGATTTTTATAATTTAAAACACGAACGAATGTCTAAAGTATGTATGTTAACGGGGAAACGACCAACAACTGGTCATAATGTTTCTCATTCAAAACGAAGAACTATCCGACGATGGCTTCCAAATCTTCAAGTAAAAAAAGTAGAAGTAGAATATATTGACCGAAATGGAGCAGCTGCAACCAAGACAATTAAAATGCGAGTAGCTATGAGCTCACTTCGAACTCTTTATAAAGAACCTTCTAAACATGAAATGAAAAAAATGAGAAGAAAATTAGAGAAACGACAAGCGAAAGCAGCAGCTTAATTTTTATCTAAAAAAGATAGTTATAATGACTATCTTTTTTAGTATAAATATCTTATAATATATATACTGTTTTTTTATAAAACAAATATAGACATTTAATTTTATTATTATATATGACTTCACAACCTTTACGAGTTGCTATTCAAGGATACGGACGAATTGGAAGAATGTTACACCGACAATTGATAGAAAATGATATTGAAGGAATTGAAATTGTCGCAGTGAATTCACGACGAAATACTCCGGCAGAAAGAGCACATCTTTTAAAACGAGATTCTATTTATAGAACGTCTCCTCTTGATATTTCTGCAGATGATGAAAATATTATTGTGAAAAAAAATGGGAAAATATTGATTACAAAATCGCTTAATATTGGGAATATTGACGATTTACCGTGGAGAGAGCTTGATATTGATGTTGTGGTTGAAGCAACAGGAATGGCTACAAAATCAAATTTTGCTCAAAAACATATTGATTTAGGGGCAAAAAAAGTATTGGTTTCAGCACCAATGAAAGATGGTTCACCTATGCATGTTTTTGGTGCCAATGATGAAGAAATTACAGCTGATATGACAATTCTTTCAAATGCGTCGTGTACTACAAATTGTATTGCAGCACCGCTGAAAGCATTAAATGATGAGATTGGAATTGAAAGTTTTTTGCTTACAACAATTCATTCGTATACGGATTCTCAAAATCTGTTAGATAATTCTGGAAAAGATATGCGAAAAGCACGAAGTGGAGTTCAAAATTTAATTCCTACAACAACGGGTGCAACGGGTGCAGTTGGAAAAGTTGTAAAAGAATTAGAGGGAAAAGGGGATGGAATGGCTATTCGAGTTCCACTTGCAACTTCAAGTATTTCTGATTTAACAATTAATTTTTCTAAAAATGTAACTGCTGAAGAATTAAATGCAGTGATTGCAGCAAAATCAAAAGAAATTCCAGAAATTTTAGGAGTTTCATATGAACCACTTGTTTCAACTGATTTTATTGCAGATACACGATCTTCTATTCTAGACGCCGATTCTACAAAAGTAGTAAATGGAAAAACGGCTCAAATGCTATTTTGGTATGACAACGAATGGGGATATGTTGCACGAATGATTGATTTTCTTGTAAAATTGAAAACATTTAAATAATACGTAATATCTAATTAATATTATTTTTATAAGGGCGCACCGTTATGGTCGCCCTTTTTTTGTACAAATATTTTTACAATCCTACAAGCTCTAGAAATTGTTGCAGCTCTAATATTTCAACTCCTAAATCTTCTGCTTTTGTTTTTTTACTTCCTGCTTTTTCTCCTGCGAGTACAAAATCGGTTTTTTTACTCACTGCACTCATGCAACTTCCACCGTTATTTTCAATGATTTCTTTGAGTGAATCTCGTGAATAATTTTCGAAACTTCCAGTTATTACAAATTTTTTATTTTCTAATAGAGAAGAAAATATATGTGAATCGTTATTATTTATAGTACTTTTTTGAATGTTTGTTTGAAAAATATTTTCTAGTTGTATGAATAAATTTTGATGTTCTGCATTTTCAACAAAATTTATTATTTCTTGTGCTGTTTTTTCTCCTATATCTTCAATATTTTGAAGATTTTCTAACGATCTTTCTGAGATATGTGAAAATGCTAAAAAATTTTCATAGTGTGTTGCTATAGTTTTTGATGTTTTTTCTCCAACTCCAGAAATTCCCATAGCGTGAATAATTCGCCAAAAAGGTTGAGTTTTACTTTTTTCAAGAGCCGATTGTACATTTTTTATAGATTTTAGTTTAAAATTTTTAATTTCGCTCCAGTCTTTTTCTGTAAATGTATAAATTTTTGAAAAATCTGCAAAGTGTATTATTAATTTTTTTTCTATTAAATCATCGCATACTTCCGTTCCGAGTCCTTTTATATTTAAACATTTTTTACTTACAAAATGTTCTAGTTTTCCTTTTAAAATTTGTGGGCAATTTGAATTTGAGCATCGTAATGCTACTTCTTCTGTTTTTTTTACGGTTGGTGATTCACACACTGGGCAAAAATTTGGAATAAGTATTTCAGATTTTATTTCTTTGCCAGTATTATTTTCTTTATTTTCGGTTGTTATACTTTTTAATATTTTGGGAATAACATCGCCAGACCTTTCAAGTAAAATAGTATCACCAATATTTAATTTTTTTTCTTCAATATAATCTGCATTGTGCAGTGTTGCACGGTTAATTTTTACTCCGTCAATCATTACATCTTTTAAATATGCAACGGGTGTTAAAACCCCTGTTCTTCCGACTTGCCATTCAATGCTTTCCAGAATAGTTTGTACTTGTATTGCAGGAAATTTCCACGCAATTGCCCATCGAGGGTGGTGTCCAGTTACACCAATCTTTTCACGTAATTTATAATTATTTACTTTTATTACGGCTCCATCAATATCAAAATCAAAATTTTCTCGCATATCCGCAATATTTTTTATAGCAGAAATTACTTCTGTAATAGAATTACATGCGTAATAATCTTTACAATATGAAATATTTTGTTCGTCAAAAAATTTAAGTGTGTTTGAATATGTTTTAAATTGAGAATGAGCAGTTGTGAGTGGAGTTTCATAGAAAAAAATTGATAATTTTCGTTCTCGTGTAATATTTGAATCGAGTTGTCTAAGGCTTCCTGCTGCTGCATTTCTAGGGGTAGAAAATGTTTTTTTTCCTTCTTTTTCTAGTGAAACATTGAGTTCTGTGAATACAGATTTTTTCATTACAATTTCTCCTCTTATCTCAAAAATATCAAAATTATTATCTTCTGATATTTTTGAAATATTAGCTTTATAATCGGTAATAGTTTGTACATTTTGTGAAACGGTTTCTCCTTCTTCTCCGTTTCCTCTGGTTACGGCTCGTGCAAATTTCCCATTTTCATATACACAAGAAATCCCTAATCCATCAAATTTTGGTTCAACTATATATTTGGGTTCGGCATTTTTTGGAAATGTAATTTCTTGTTTTTCTAAAATTTTTAAAAATCGTTCTTCCCAGTCAAATAAATCTGAATTTTGAAAAGCATTTTCCAATGATATCATTGGAACTAAATGTTTCGATTTTATTAAAGCTATTTGTTGTGTTGTATAAATTTTTTGAGTAGGGGAATCGTTGGTTAAATATTTTGGATATTGTTTTTCTAAATTTTTTAATTCATGAAAAAGTGCATCAAATTCTGTATCAGAAATTTTAGAAGTATTATTTTCATAATATTCTTTTTGGTAATATAAAATTTGTTTTTTTAATTCAGATATTTGTTGTGTTATATTTTTGTTTTTTTGAAATATTTCGGAAGATTCTGAAAAAAGAGTCATTTGTAGAAGTAATTTTATAAATAAAGTGAATGGGGCGTTACTTATTTCTTTTTCTGTTCTGTTTCATTTGTGCTCATTGTATGAATTCCATATAATCCTGTAATAAACAGAACTAAATCGGTTAATGCTCCTCCAATAGAACCGTTTGAAATGTTATATGTAAACCATCCTAAAAGCATTATTGTAAATGCAATTCGCATCCAAACGCCTTTTAATGTAAATAAAATAATTGTGCTTAAAATTGAGGCAACAACGGGAATTAAATTTATTATTTTGGCTGATTCTGTTCCTTTATCAATATATGAATATAAATAAAATCCAATAAAAATATAAACAATAACAATTGCAAAAGATATTTTTTTATTAAACGGATATTTAATAGCCAATAAATTTTTTATAACATCTACTGCATTTAAAAATCCTGCAGAAAGTGCTCCTAAAAGTAAAAAATGTATTGCCCAAATAAAAGAAGACATGGTCATTCTTATCATAAATTTTTCATTGTTATTACTGAGAAAAGTAAGCAGAGACATTCCAAATCCTGCAAATCCGATAAGTTGTGCCCACGGATTCGTTTGGAAAAGATGAATAATTTGAAAAAATAAGTCTGTAATGATATGCATGTTTTTGAGTGTGTGAAAATAGTGTGGAAAGTGTAGCAAATATATTGTTTATTTGTGAAATTTTTGGTATAATTATTCGAAAGGTTAAATTATAGATTTTTTATGGGATTACATGATATTGATATATTGGCAGAAAATTTAGAGGAATTAGAAAATAATGAAAAATTACTAATAAAAGAATTAACACCATTATTAGTACATTTAATACATTTGGAAAATCCTCTGATGGAAATGCAGTGCGAGGAGATCCCGACAAAATGAAAGGGGTACAAAAATATGTTGCAATGCTGTTAAGGCAACAGGATAGACCTGCATTAAAAATGCCAGAAGGGGAAATTTTAATAGATGCTGATATGAAAGCAATGGCAAAAGAATTTGTAAGAACATTAAGAGCGTTAGAAAATGCAATTATTGCAGATGTAACAGCTTGATATTTATTAGAAATATAGGGAGAGAATTAATTGGAAAAAATTTGTTAAAAACCATGCTAAAATAAAAATATGAAAAATTCTAAAAAAATCATATTGGCAATAACAGGTTCAATCGCAGCTGTAAAAACCTACGATGCAATCCGCATGTTTCAAAATGATGGATATGATGTGCAATGCGTTGTAAGTAATGGTGGAGAAAATTTTATTTCTCGTTTAGCGCTTGAATCCCTTTCTGGATACCCAGTGTTAGGTCCAGATATTTTTAGTTTTCCAAATTTTGAAAATAAAGAATTAACAATACAAAATTATAATAAAAAAAATTCTTCTGAAATTTTTGCACATATTGAATGTACAAAAAATATTGAAGCGGTTGTTGTGCTTCCTGCATCTGCAAATTTTTTAGCAGATTTTTCGCAAGGGCGAGCAACCAATTTTTTATCGAGCATGATGCTTGCAAACACAAAACCTGTTGTGCTGTGTCCTGCAATGAATAGTCATATGTGGAATAATTCAGCCGTTCAAAATAATATAAAAATAATTAAAATTTTATATGCAAATACTCAAAATAGTAATAATCTGGAGATAGTAGAACCTCAGAAATCTGGAATTTTAGCATGTGGCGACGAAGGAGTAGGGAAGTTAGCTCTTCTTGAAAATATAAAATTATATCTAGAAAAATTATTAACTAAAAATTATCATAAAAATAATATTCATAATAAAACAGTTGTAATAAATTTGGGAGGGACGCAAGAAAAAATTGATCCTGTTCGTTTTATTGGAAATTTTTCATCTGGAGAAACAGGAAAAATTATTGCAGAGCAGTGTTTTATTTTAGGAGCAAAAAAAGTGATTTGTATTGTTGGGAATGTGAGTGTTTGTTTTCAGCATTTAGAAGAAATAGAAAATTTTGAAATAATTTATTTAGCAAATAATTCAGCACAAGAAATGTTAGCCGCTACAGAAAAATATGTAAAAGAGGCTGATATTGTAATTTTTACAGCAGCGGTTGCAGATTTTACACCAAAAAATTATTTAGATATAAAAATAAAAAAAGTAAAAAAAGTAAAAAAAATACATAGTGATGATAATTTGGCTACTCATTTAATGCTAGAGTTACAAGAAACAATAGATATTGCAAAATATAGTACAGAACAATATAAAAACAATATTTATAATAAAAAAATATTTATAGGATTTGCACTGGAAACAGAGAAAAATATAGAAAAATATAAACAAATTATTCAGAAAAAATGTGAAGATAAAAATTTAGATTATGTATTGGGGAATACTCCACAAAATTTTTCTCAAAATAAAAATTCTCAAAATTTTAATTATTTAGTATATTCAAAAAAAACTCAAAACTTTACAGAAAGTTCTGAATTTTTAGATAAAAAAACTTTTTTTAAAGAGTTTTTAAAATACATACCTTGTAATTCATAGTAGCTTGTAGTGTATTTTTGATATGAATGATTGAAAAGAATTACAATCTCGGCGTGCACAAATGCGAAAAGGTTTATTGAGTTATGCTGTTTTGTTGAGTATTAAAAATCATAAAGCATAAAGCATATGCTTCCAGTATTTTACAAGAATTAAAAAGTGCAAATTTAATTCTTGTAGAGGGAACTATAGATAGTGAAAAAATAGCAGATAAAAATATAAGAAAACTCTATAGAGATTCTGATGATATAATTATTGCTGGTGTGTCTGCAGGAATTGCACACTATTTACAGAGTAAAAATAAAAATTTAAAATTTGATGTATGGGTTATTCGAATATTATTTATAATTCTTATATTTATAAATGGGATTGGTTTAATAGTGTATATTGTATTATGGGCTACATCTCAAGTCTTTACCGATTTTGTTGTGAATGCAAATTCTTGGATACCATTGCTTGCATCATTTTTATATACAAGTGAATGATGACAATTTGAGATATTAATGTGAATTATTGAGATCTACCTAAAATCT
>DQTD01000005.1 GCA_016839105.1 Candidatus Altimarinota bacterium | reverse complement strand
TATGGAGATGTTAACTGCATGAAAACACAAAGCGAAGCAGAGAAAAAATGGGGAGATTTAATCGGAAAAATAGATCCATTTTTCTATAAACTCAAAGCGGATATGATTAAATACAATGTAAACACATATGAAGTAATAGAATGCAAAAGAGATAATCAATCTGAGCCAGAAAGTGAAAATAATACCTGTTTAAAAGATAGTAATAATAAAATTATAAATATAGCTGTTGAGCATGAAAAATATCCAAAATCTTATTTTATAACTCAATATTTTAAAGGAGGATGTATAGCTGATTACGGAGATGAACGAGTGATTAAAGCAACAGAACACTCTCTTATGAGTTATAATTTTCCTGTTTTAGGATCTGTAAATCGAAGAGAAGTAGAACGAATTTTAAATATGTTTACAGGTGAATAAAAATAAAATAAAAAACACAGGCTTTCAAAAATTTGCAATAATTACACTCATTTATAGTGTAATTATTGCAACACATACTCAAAAAACATTTGCGACAAACATGATTGAATTACAGCCGTGTGAAGACGCAATGCTGAAAGCATTTTCTGTTGCAGACGAAAGAATGGAGAAAGAGTTTGGAAATTTTTTAGATATAGAAGGTGTTACGGCTGTTGCAAAAGCACCTAATATTGCTGTATATAACAGAACATATGAATGCCATGCAAAAGCTATTTGTTATGCAGTTCAAAATAAACAATTAAATGCAATATTTTCGGGAAATGCCAATGAGTGCCACCCCATTACAGTTGAAGATATTCAAATAGAATTTGAGACCGATTTTAGCTCCTGCTGGCAAGAAGAAGCACAGGCTACTTATAATTATTTTAATCGTTGTGAAATATTTGCAGAAAAAAAAATGGAATTGGCTCAAAACTATCAACAAAATGAGTTCATGCGAGAAGTTCATTTAGAAAATAAAACATTGCTTGGAATAAAAATTTTAGACCTCAGAAAAAAAATGAGTATTCTTATCGAAAAAGTTCGTGCCTTTAGTATCAATTTTAATAAAGTAATAGACGATGTCGATTGCACGTCTCCAGATCCTAGCGGAAAATAATCAATATATAAAAAAAAATATGAGTAATATAAAAAAATATATATTGGCAACTACAAAACACAATACAAGACATTATATTTTAGTCGGTATATTTCTTTTTTTATGTACGAGCTATTGTACTTCATTTACAAACGCAGACGTCACACAAACCGATACTAAACCACCATCTAATGTACCCATGAGCTGTTCTGTAATAAATGCAAACAATAAAAATGATGTACTCGTACGATTACAAGATTTACAATCGAATGAGAAAAAAAGCTTTGATGAAGCATATGAAATTGTAAAAACAGAATATCATGAACGAATCAACGAAATATTCAATGAAAAAATGGAAAAACTCAATAATAATATTTATCAAGCTGAATCGCAAAATATTAAACTCTGCTCTCCTTTTAAATATGAAACAGATACAAAAAGTTTAAACGTAGCACGAGAAATGATTAAAAATTTTAGAAAATATGAATGCGCACTCGAAGTATATATAGATAAACCACTTTATTCAGGCAATGAACTCTATATAAATCAAGGATCGATACGACTGGATACAATACGATCTACACTACGACAAGAAGTTCGATTTAGTTATTTAGCAATAAAACAAACAATTGAAATGTACAACGAACTCCGACTATGGTTTCCTATACATAGAGACTTACTGTGTTTAATAGAACAAATGAAAATATATAGAAATGCTCTGCGAAATTTTATAGATCAAATAGTTCGAATGCCATCAAAATACTATAATTACGGATCACGATACCAACAATAAAAAGATATAAAAAGATATAAAAAGATATATAAACCCATATAAACATGTTTTTTATACACTACAAAAATATCGGAGTACAAAAAAAATATATAATAATTTTTACTATTATTATAGCATCATTTTTATTTTCCCTTTCGTCTACATTTGCATTTAATGAAAATGAGGAATCATTAGAAGAAAATACCGTAGCAGATCATTATTTTACACTCGAAAATTTATATTTAAAAACATATGAAGAACTATCTGATAACGGTGATGCAGATAGCATAAGTGTAAGAGATAAAACATATTTTTCGGTAGCACAATCACTCGGAGTAGAAAAATCAGATATCGAACTCATGATGCTCACAAATTTACCAAATTTTAATACAGAAGAAACCTCACAAAAAAAGAAACAGCAAGCGTTAGAAAAAATGGTAAAAATATGTTCGAATGAAGGAAATACAATTCAAAAATTTAGAAAATGCCAAAAAGATTTAAAAACACGACTTCAACTCGAATTTAATCGGCAGCAATTTCAAGATGATCTGCATGAATATGCTTTAAATAATCAAGCTTTTATAAATGGAACACTACAAGATACACATGGAGAATATTTTGATATTATCGTTGATTTAAATATTATAGATCTGTTACTTTTTGGAGATAAAATGAATATTCCAAAAACAGGATCACCATTTTTAAGATACAACCCTTTTGATGATGATGATGATGATGAAAACAGTACCGCAAGTAACAACGCCACTCCTCACTCACAAAATACAACAGAACCACTCTCCGAATTACTCAATTCCAATACAACCAATATTGATACAAACTCAAACAGCTCTGAAAATGGAAGCACAATATCTCCAGCAGATAATACAAATATTAACAATCAACAACGAAGATCCACAATAACAGGAGAAAGTGAAACACTCGAAGGATATACCACTATAAAAAAAGATGGATTTTGCGTTAATCCCGATGGTATTGTTTTTAAAAATATTACCAGTCATACAATCGTAGGAGATACCACAAGTGATGAAGACCTGATATTATATAATCCATATGGAATAGATAATTTTACAAATCCAGATACAAACTCTTCTCACCATAGCACATCAGAAAATAGCACTTCTATTTCGTCTTCCTATTCATCTGTTTTAAACACTGTATATCCAAATAATTTTGATGATATTCAGCGAGGAAATTTTATAAACCCTGAAATTAAATATACAGGTGGTGTATATCCAGATTTATCAAAAATTTCACATAAAAGAAAATGTGATGCAGATGAAGACCCTTTTTTAAATGGAAGAGTTTGTATAAAACGAATTTGTAATGAAGTTTTATGTATTAAAATTAATTTAAAAAAAGGAATTAAAGATAGAGATAAGCCATTACGAAAACTCGATTGTGTAGAATGCCATATAGACAGAGGAAACGAAGCTCTCTCCCCTCTTGCAGGAACACTAGGACAAAACACTCCTAATCAACACCCAATGGAATCAAATTTTTTGTCAGCATTTGGAAACCTTGGAAAAGCAATTAATAAAAGTATCTATCTCATGCCAAAAAGATTACCATTTTTAGCATATGACCAAGCTCACCCAAATCAAGATAAAAAACCAGAACCAGAAACCAATACACAAGAAGAATCATCTGAAGATTCTTCAACAAACACAGAATCAGACGAACAGAAAAAACCTAGAAAATATGATCATAATAGAGCACTATATAATGCTTTACTCATTTCTAATTGTAATGAACTTAATACCAATTTTACAAAAGATGAAGGGTATAGTGTAGACCAAATGCAATATTGTGCAAAAGTGGACAGAGAAAATTTAAATATTCAAAAAGCTATTCTGCAAACAACTTCTAAAGAAAATACACAAAAACAAATTAGATCAGATAATTTTGATAAAATGCTTCGACCATTTTTACAACAATTTACCAAAGATATGGTAATCGTAAATAATTATTTACAAATTATAGATCCGGGAAATATCAAATCAAAATCGAAACAATGTAAGTAATACTTAATATAAAAAGACACAATATGTACATATTAAACACAACATCACCATTTAAAATACTCCTTAATCTATGTATAATAAGCAGTATTTTATGCACCTCTTTTACCTTTGCTGCAACCAAAACAAAACCGAATAAATATGAAGATCCATTTATTGAAATGAGAGCTTCCATAGAAAAATTTAACGAATGGATAGATGAAGAAGACGAAAATATTTTATGTGCGATAGTAAAAGGAAATAATTTTATTACATTTTATAAATCTCAAAACAGCCCACTCTCTCAACTAAGAGAAAAAAAAGAAGAAGAACTTGGATCAAATACTTTTCAAGATAATATGAACGATATTAATTTAGAAATAAAAGAATTAGTTGATAAATTTTCTATAAATAATCACGCATGTTATTCAAGAGACTACGAAATTGCTCTCGTAAAATTAGAACAATTACTAGAACTACAAAACAAATTATTACAAAAAACTCAACTCGATTTTTCTCCACACAACAAATATAAAAAAGAAAATGATGAAACAGATTTCGGATTTTTTACATTTACAGAAACAACCAAAGCTTTTAATAATTTTATTACAAAAAAAAATTTAATAATAAAAGCAATTGCAGATTTAAAAAAAAGAGAAGTATCTCCAGAATATGATTTTAGATTAACAGAAAGTGAACGAAAACGAATTGCACAACGAGCAAAAGAACGAGCAGATTCGTACACAGATGACTTTATACAAGCCGCAAGAGAATATATTTATACCCCTATATTACGAAATACTATACATATAAAAAAAAACTTAGAATCTCTTCCAAATGGAAGAAGTGATTTTGATAGCCACACCTATAGAGTCGATTACGGAAAAATAATTTCTAATATGCTTTCTCCAACTGCACAAGAAAATGCAATAAAAAATGTTTCAGAAAATATTACAAGAAATGATAATTTTCGTAATGAATTTTTAGAAAATAATATATTTATAGACAAGCTTATTGCAAAAGAAAATGCAGAATATAAACAAAGACTCGAAGAAATGATGAATATGGAAGAATATATTGCAGCATACGATACTCCATTTGCAGAAGCAGTCGTTGCGTCATTAATTCCATTTCATGTCACACTCAAAGAAACAGAACAATTATTAATATATCAAACCGATAATTTAAAATATGTATTAAATAGACAAAATGTAGAAATTGATTAAAACCAATCTTTTAATTTTTTTGGTTCTGGAACTTTTGCAACAATTTTATCGAGCAACGCTTCCACCCCAAACCCAGTTTTTGCAGACACTTGCAAAATTTCTTCTTTTGGAATACCAATTATATTTTCAATTTCTGTTCCTACTCGTTCAGGATCCGCCGCTGGTAAATCTATTTTATTTAAAACAGGAATTATTTCTAAATCGTTTTCCATTGCAATATATAAATTAGCCAATGTTTGAGCCTCAATTCCTTGTGATGCATCTACCACTAAAATTGCACCTTCACACGCTGCAATAGACCGAGAAACTTCATACTGAAAATCTACATGCCCAGGAGTATCAATTAAATTTAACATGTACCCTTTCCACTTCATTCTCACAGGTTGCAGTTTAATAGTAATACCTCTTTCACGTTCCAAATCCATTCCGTCTAAAACTTGAGACTGCATCTCTCGTTTTGTAAGTGTTCCTGTAATTTCGAGCATTCTATCTGAAAGCGTCGATTTTCCATGATCAATATGTGCAATAATTGCAAAGTTTCTAATATTTTTACTCATATATTTTTACTCATATATTTTTATAAATTACAGACTAAATATAGCAGATTTTAGACCAACATATAAACTTATTTCAAAATTTCTTCAACTATTTCTATCAGTTCTTCTGTCTTTGTAACACTATGCCCCACTTTTACCTCTTGCCCTTTAAAAAAGAATATAATTTCTATATCACCATTCGATTTTTTTAGAGTTGTTTTTAGTAACTTTAATTTATCTGAAGAAATATTACTTGGCAGAAAAATTTCCCATCTTTTACTATTTTTTTCAGCAAGAGCATCTTCTTCTGCTTGTTTTTCTTGCTTAATTTTTTTATTAATTTTAGACGCAAATGATTCCTCTAAAATTTCTAAACTATCATTTTTTTCAATATTTTTTATAATTTTTTCATCAAATTCAAGCCCAATACTATTATTTTTATTATTACTATTTTCATCATCTTCTACGGTATTAGTACTAATATTATTTTCAATCATTTGAAACTGTTCCGCTTTTTTTCGAACATCTTCCAATAAACTTTTTTCACATCTAAATACTGTCATTTGCCAATCACCGTTTCTATTCGTAACTTCTCCTTCTAGCTCTAAAAACCATTCTCCATCTAAACATTCCGCAAATTTTGTATACATTTTTGGAAAAAATACCAATTCTAATTTTCCAGATAAATCTTCAACCGATGCAATTGCCATTGTATCTCCTGCTTTTGTTGTAAGTTTTTTTACAAATGTAAGAAGTCCCTGAGTTTTTATATTTTGCTCTCGTCTTCCTGCTGTTTTTTTTAAAATTTTTGCTTTCTCTGGAAGATCCGAAATTATAGTCCCCGATTTTTCTAAATATTTTTTCATTCCTTGCAGAGGATGCCCCGAAACATACAACCCTAAAACCTCTTTTTCTACCATTAATTTTTGTGCCAATGACATTTTTATTTTTTTTCCTTTTACATCTTTTGCAGGCTCTAATTCAAGTTTTGCTGTTTCCACTTCAATATCAAATGCTCCAAATAAATCGTCTTGAGCCGCATTATTTGTTGTTTTAGAATCTTTTGTAAATTGTAATATTTTTTCAACATTATCTAAAATTAAACCGGTATCTTCTAAACGAATTAAAGCCCCTCCTTTTGCCAGTGCCTCTAATGATTTTTTATTTATAACGTTTGGACCACATGTTTCCAAAAATTCTACAAAATTTAAAAATCGTTTTTTCTTTAGAATCTGTGCTTCAATTAATTTTTCCACCACACTTTCCCCTATTCCTTTAATAGCATTTAAGCCAAACCGAATTGTTGAATCATCAATTACAGAAAAACTAAAATCACTTTCTTCTACCGATGGTGGTAATACTTTAATTCCCAAACTTCGACATTCTTCAATATCTAAAATAACTCTATCGGTATTTTCCGCATCACTCATTAAAAGTGCTGTCATAAATTCTACAGGATACCTTGCCTTTAAATATGCGGTTTGATACGCAATTAATGCATAACACGCTGCATGAGATTTATTAAATCCATATCCAGAAAATGGTACGATTACATCATCAAAAATACTTTCTGCTAATTTTCTTGTATGTCCATTTGCAATAGAGCCATCTATAAATAAATCTCGCTGGGCCAATAATTCAGATTCAATTTTTTTTCCAATAGCTCGTCGAAGTAAATCTGCCCCACCAAGTGTAAATCCTGCAAAGACTTTTGCAATTTCTAAAATTTGCTCTTGATAAATAGCAATTCCGAACGTTTCTTTTAATATTCGTTCAAGCGATGGATCTGGATATGATACCATTTCTGGATTATGACTTCCAGCAATATAATCTGGAATAAATTTCATAGGACCCGGCCTATAGAGCGAAACCATTGCAATTAAATCTTCAAATCGTGTTGGCTTTAATTCTTTTAAATATCGAGTCATTCCTGCCGATTCCAACTGAAAAACTCCTGTCGTAAATCCATCGGTTAAAAGCTTAAACGCTTTTTCATCTTTCATATCAATATCTAAAATACTGATATCAATATTATGACGCTCTTTCGCTAATTTCATTGTATTTTCAAGAATCGAAAGATTTCGTAATCCTAAAAAATCCATTTTTAATAACCCCAGTTGTTCAAGTGGTTTTGCCTGAAATTGAGTTATTAAGATATTTTCATCTTTGGGAGCAGGTTGAAGTGGGCAATATTTCATTATTGGCTCTGGCGTAATCATTACCGCACATGCATGAACTGAAATATGGCGAATATTTCCCTCTAATTTCATTGCCGTATCATAAATATCATTCCATTCAGAATTAGTATTTAATGCTTCTTGCAACTCTGTAGAATCATCTTTTGCTGCTTGCAATTTTGTACCAGGTTTATCAGAAATAAGTTTTACCAATTCATTCGCTTCTGAAAATGGTAATCCATAGACTCTGGCTACATCTTTTGTTGCGGCACGTGCTGCCATTGTTCCAAAAGTTGCAACATTCGCAACTTTATCTCGTCCATATTTATTTCGCACATATTCCAATACAGCTTCTCGCCCAGTATCAGCAAAATCAATATCGATATCAGGCATAGAAACTCGTTCAGGATTTAAAAATCGTTCAAAAAACAAACCATATGTAAGTGGATTTAAATCTGTAATTTCCAATAAAAACGCAACAATTGCCCCTGCCGCAGAACCTCGCCCCGGACCCACCACTATATCATGAGTTTTAGCCCATTGCACAAAATCTCCTACAATTAAAAAATAGGCATTAAATCCCATATCTCCAATAATTTTTAATTCATATGTTAGCCTTTCCAGAATTTCATCATATTCTTTTTGCTCTAAATTTGTTTCAGAAATTTTTATAGAGGAATTATCAACGTTTGCAATAATTTCTTGAAAGTTTACATCAGAAATATAGCACCCACGATATTTTCCACCAAATCGTTGTCGTATTCCTTCTTCACATAAAAACCTTAAAAGATGTGCCTCATCTCTAAAGTTTGGCGTAACTTCCCATTTCGGAATTAAGTTTGTACTAAAATCAAATTCATAACTACACTGGTCTGCAATAATTTGAGTATTTTGTATTGCGTGTGGAATATCAGAAAAATATGCATTCATTTGCTCTTCTGACCAAAACGACATATCTAAATCTTTATATGAAATCCTATCTCTATCTTTTTTTTGTAGAGTATATTGCATGCAAATAAGCGTATCATGCACGTCTTTATCTTCTGGGCTAATATATCGAATATCATTTGTAGCAACAGGAGAAATTTTAATTTTTTCAAGAATCAATTTATAATTTTTTTGAAAAATTTGTTCATTTTCTAAATTTGGTCTGGGTGTTGTTTCTAAAAATAAATTTTCTGGTGCAAAAATATTTTTATAATTTTGTAGTAATTTTTCTGCTTTTTCTAAATCACCAGATTCTAAATATGGAGTTATCAATCCACCGGATCGTGGAATAATTGCGATAAGATCTTCTGAAAATTCGTTCAGAATATCCATATCAATTCGTGCAACATAATAAAATCCATCTTGAAACGCAGTACTTACCAACTTTAATAAATTTTCATATCCTTTATTATTTTTTGCTATTAAAATAATTCGTTGCCGTTTTGAATCTTTTCCTGCTTCTTTATCAAGCCGTGAACGTGGAGCCATAAACATTTCACACCCAATTACAGGTTTTATGTCTTCGCCAACACATGCTTTATAAAATTCAATAGCACCATGCATATTTGCTCTATCTGTTAATGCAACATGTGTTTGTCCTGCATTTTTTGCTGCTTTTGCCAATTCTTTTACACTCGGAAGAGAGTCTAAAAATGAATATTCGCTGTGCGTGTGAAGATGTGTGAATGCCATATTTTTTTATCTAAAAAGTAAAAAGAGTATACTAAATTTTTACGCTTTTCACCATCTCCCACATTCCCAAACTTCCCGCTATACTTACATTCATAGATTGTTTTCCACCTTTCATAGGAATAAAAACAACGCTATCACATAATTCTAACATTTCTTTTGAAACTCCTGTAATTTCATTTCCCATCACTAAACATGCATTTTTTGGAAATGTAAATTTTTCTAAACTGATTGCATCATCTGTTAATTCCATTGCTACAAGTGAATATCCACGTTCTTTTAATAGTGTTGCACACTCTATGGAATTATTAAAATATGACCATGGAACAAAAATATCTGCATCAAGTGCAGTTTTAGAAATTTCTTTATGGGGTGGTTTTGGCGTGAATCCCGATAAAAAAATTTGGTCAATACCAAGGCTATCAGCTGTGCGAAAAAATGATCCAACATTCCAACCGCTTCTAATATCAGGCAATAATACAGCAGATTTCATAAAAAAATAATTTAAATTTCAAATTTATTAACAAAATCAATAATAATATTTTTTATTTTTTGAAAAACTGATTTTTTTTGGAGTAATCCAATTACATCCGTATTAATAGAAAGTAAATCTTTTTGTCTCGGAAATATTTGTAAAAATGAATCCTAAAATATAATTTTTATATTCATCAGCATTCATTTTTCCTCGCAAAATATCCGCAATCGCCCACAGTTGTTTTTCTAAATTATATTTTTGCGCTGGAGACATAAAAAAACAAAGTAAATATTTTATTACTCTTATATTTACCTATTTTTACAAAATTAACAATATTAAAAAACAATAACAAATTTATGATATAATTAACACACTCATATCTATAAATAGTAATTATTATGAATACACAAACATTGCTCTCTCTTAAAGAAAAAATATTTTTTACACTTGAAAATGACAAAAATATAGAAAAGAGCCCCATTCAAAATTATATAAATCAGTTTTTATCTATACTTATTTTAGCAAATGTTCTTGCTATGATACTGCAAACTATGGATATGTTTGTGCAATATACAAATTATTTTTCATTATTCGAAAATATTTCACTTAACATTTTTACGCTTGAATATATTGTAAGACTCTGGACATACAAACTGCATAAAAAATATATAAATTTTTCATCATTTGTATTGTCTCCCATGATGATATTTGACGCCCTCGTAATATTTCCTCACCTTTTAAGTCTTATATTTCCGCATATGTTAGATTTACGAATTTTACGAATTATTCGAGTATTTAGAATTTTTAGACTTTATAAATATTCAAATACTATAGATAAAATATTTAAAATTACAGTGCGTCATAAACAAGTATTATTAAGTGCTTTTTCATTTATTATGATGGGAGTGGTAACCAGTGCAACACTCATGTATTTTGCAGAAAAAAACGTACAGCCTGAAGCTTTTTCTAGCATACCTCACGCTATTTATTGGGCAGTTATAACAATTTCAACAGTTGGATACGGAGATATTTTACCAATGACAGACCTTGGAAAATTTATTGCAGTGTGTACAACCATAATGGGTGTAGCGATTTATGCCCTCCCAACTTCAATATTAGGTGCCGCATTTTATGCAGAACTTATGTCGGAAGAATCGTATATTATTGACAGACTACGAAAAGAAAATAAGCATTTAGACTATTTATTAAGCGACTCAAAAAGAGAAATGCAAATTTTACGAGATATGATTAAAAAAGAAAGAGGTAAAAACAGAGAAGACGAAAAAGAAACAAAAAATAATAAAAAAATAACACAAAAGTTTTTACATCTTTTTAAATAAATTTCTGTGCTGTGCTAAACTTTGCATACAAAAAATGAATTACTATTATATTAATATACTAAAACATGAGCTCTATTAAAACATTAGCAATCGGACTTGGAATACTGGCTATAGGAAGTGCATCTGCATATTATACCAATGTTTTTGATATTCAAACAAAAATGAGCTCACAGAAAATAATTCCAGAATATATACCTGAAATAAAAAATATACCTCCGCTAGACAAAACAATAATAAATCAAAAAACTCAATTTACTTTATATTTCGATTTTGGCTGCCCCCATTGTCGAGAATTTTATAATAAAACATATACTGAGTTGCAATCTGAATATTCTGAAAAAAATGTAGATTTTACGATTTTACCCTATAGCCAAAAAACAGTAGGAAAAAGTTTTATTTTAGCAAAACACTTACTCTGCATACAAAAAATAAATCCAAATAAAATTGATAAATTTATTCAAACCGTTTCTATTACGGACGATATAAAAAATTCTGAATTATTTGCAAAAAAAATAAAAATATTAGGATTATCAGAAAAAGAAAATACTGATTTTTTTACATGTATAAAAGATGAAGACAAATCTACAGAAAACAAAGTGTTAGAAATTCGAACACAAGCACGAGAAAAAGGAGTAATTGGAACTCCAACATTTTTTATTAATGAGAAAAAATTTGAACGAAATCAAAGTTATTTAAAAGTTGCTACAATACTAGAATTAATATTAAATAAATAATTATTATATAACAATAGAGTACATGAAAATTGATATACACATAGAAACTACATCTAAAAATTATACTATTAATTTTTTTACAGAAAATAATTTTGAAAATCTTTACAAGACAATTGAATCTCAAATAAATAACAGAAATTGTTTATTTGTAACAGACGAAAATATTTTTGCAAAAACCGACTTTTTCAAAAATTTAGAAATTCAAAATAAAAATATTATTGTGCTTCCTGCAGGAGAAAAAAACAAAACATGGGAAAGTATCGAAAAAATTTTAGACGCATGTTTTCAGCATAATTTAGATAGATCTTCATGTTTAATTTCTGTTGGAGGCGGAGTTATTGGAGATATGACAGGATTCGCATCGAGTATTTTTATGCGAGGAATTCCCTTTATTCAAGTTCCTACAACGCTTTTATCTATGGTGGATTCAAGCGTTGGAGGAAAAACAGGAATAGATACTCCACATGGAAAAAATTTAATTGGAGCATTTCATCAACCAGAAGTTGTTTTTTGTTGTAAATCTTTTTTATCAACACTAGAATGCATAGAAATTCAAAACGGATTAAGTGAAATGATAAAACACGGAATTTTAGGAAACAAAACACATTTTAAAAACCTAGAAAATTTATTAAAAAATAACACTGAAATATTTACAAATACAAAAATTACAGAGGTTATAAATGGTGAAAACTTTGAATTATTACAAAAAATTTTTACACTTGTACCAGAATCTATTTCAGTAAAAAAACATATTATTCAACAAGACGAAACAGAACAATTTGGTGGAGTTCGCGGATTTTTAAATCTTGGACACACCTACGGACACGCTATTGAACTGCTTTCAAATTTTCAAGTTCCCCATGGAATTGGAGTCGCAAAAGGAATTATTTGTGCATTAAAAACATCTCAAGAAAGAAATATTTTTGAAAATAACAATAATAAAGAGAGCAGTGACGAAAATAGAATTAAAAATATATTTGAATATGCAAACATAAACACCTCTCATAATTTTTCAGACACAGAAATGGAAAAAGCAATGATGCATGATAAAAAGAAAAAAAATGGGAAAATACAACTTATTCTTATTAAAAAAATTGGAGAAGTTACCTATGATTATTTATAATTTTGATACAATACTATGCTGAATAAATTTTATTTATATTTCCTAGGAATAATACTGGTAACACTTCCACTTTTTTACTCACTCGATACACAACAAATATTTTCAGTAAATAAATTCTTACTCATTTTATTTTTTGTGGGAATGTCAGGTCTTTATTTTGGAAGCAGTCAAATATATACTATTGCAAATAGCTCTAAAAATATAAAACACACTATTTCACTCACCTCCATTTTATTTATTTCTGCACTTGCTGTAGTGCTTTTTATATCTACATATTTTTCAATTACTCCCATTATTTCATTTTTTGGAAGTGATACTCGGCATTTTGGAGCACTGTTTATTGTAACACTACTTCTCACTTTTCTATTTACATCACAAATATTTACAAATAATAGTACAACAGCAAATAAAATAATTGTTCGTTTTATTTTTATACCCATCACCATTGCAGGAATTCTTACTGCACTGTGGGCAATATCACAATATGCTGGATACCCTCCAATTTTTGGAGGAGTTTTAAATTTTGACAGCTTAAGCACCAGAAGTTTTGCAGGAATGGGACAACCCAACTTTTGTGCACAATTTTTACTATTTCCCTTTTTTATAACCTGTTATTTTTTAATAAAAAACTTTTGTACGAAAAATATTTATTCAGTAATTTTACACTCAAATATACTTGTACTATATGCATTTGCATTATACTCAACCGGATCAAGAGCCGGAATACTTGGAGTTATCGCTGGACTTGCTACCGTACTTATAATTTACTTTTCATATTATTTATATAAAAAAAATATAACAAATCAAACTACTGCAATTCTACATTCTACATTTATTTTAAATACTGGAATCAGTTTTATTATATTTGGAATATTAAGTTTTTGTTTTATAATTTTTACATTTGGAGAAAGTATTTCACTCTATTTAGGAGAACGAGGAGACTCTATTGCTGCACGATTTTATTTTTGGAACGATGCTATAAAACTTATTAAAAACTTTTTTTGGACAGGAACTGGTGCCGATATGATGAATATTCCATTTGCACAAAGCTTATCGGTTCAAGCCTTTGAAACAGAAAATTTTCATGCGTCTCCAGACAGAACACACAGCATTGTTTTTGATGTATTTTTACAATATGGAGTATTTGGATTTGTACTTTTTATTTTTGGAATTTGGAAAACTATTCATACAGCTCTTTCAAATATTTTTGCATCGTTTATATTTAATAAAATAAAAAAAATAGATGTTATTTCAATAATCTCTCTTGCAAGTTTTATAGCAATTTTGACTGCATGGATTTTTGGATTTGCAGTTATAACAGATAGTTTTATTACCGTTATTTTTATAGCGATAATTTTTAGAAATATAAATTTGTCTATACCGAATAAACAAAAACAAATAATTTTCACACTTAATAATAAATTTATAGTAACAATAAATAGCATACTTATTATTTTTTCACTTTTTGTTTTATACACAGCAATAACAATAAATGCATCTGAAAAAGCACTCTATTCACTTACTTCTCAAAAAAATATACCAGAAAAAATAAAATTTCAGCATATAGAAAATATAGAAAAAACTCCATATTTTGTAAATAATTTATTTATGGCATATCCATATTTTTCAGAAAAACAAAAAACTACAGCTTTAAACACTGGAGATTTTTATAATTTTAATACAAATGCGTATTACCAAGCCAAAATATTTCAGAGTAAAAATATTGAAAATAAGTATGTTTTTTTAGATAAACTAAGAAAAAATGCAGGGAATTCATTTAAAAAACAACTTCATGTATTAAATATTGCAAACAGAGAAAAACTTATATCTCCACAAGAATCGTATGAAACAATGCAGTATATTGCACAAAATTTAGTTCCATCATATTATTTTAATTCAAAAAATCAATCTGAAAAAAAATGGAAAAAATTTTGGAAACATAACACAAAAGAAGGAAATTTATTACGAAGGTATAAATAAAAATACCATAATTAAAAAAAACTGAGATATAAATATCTCAGTTTTTTTATTGTCTTAAATGAAAAAGAACGTACTATGCTTTTCCAAGTGTAGCTTGACCTGGCTCCCAAGCAATAGGACAAAGTTCTCCACTTTGTGCAGCTTTAAGAGTTCGAAGAATTTCATCTACATTTCGTCCGATTGGTAAATCATTCACTATAGAAGAATGAATTTTTCCATTTGGATCAATAATAAATGTTCCTCGAAGAGACATTCCGTCATCATGTAATACATCATAAGAAATAGAAATTTCTTTTTGAAGGTCAGAAACTAAAGGAAAATTTAATTGTCCTAAATCACCTTCACACCATGCTTTATGAGAATGTTCTGAATCTACAGAAACTCCAATAATTTGTGCATTTGTGTCTTCAAAAGCTGAAGCTTTAGCAGAAAAATCTTTAATTTCTGTTGGACAAACAAATGTAAAATCAAGTGGATAGAAAAATACTACAGCCCATTTTCCTTCGTTCAAAACATCTTTATATAAAGATGTTGTTGTAAATTCTCCTTTAAAATAAGAATTTGCAGTAAAATCTGGAGCTTTTCCAGAAACTCGAGCCATAACATATTGATCTTCAAAGTTCATAATAATTGATTAAATATAATAAATATTAAATATTTTTTAAATAACAAAAAAACTGTTATTTACATAAAAATAATAACAGTTTTTTTGTTTTAAAAATATAGAATTTTTGAGATATTTCCTAAATTCAAGAACTAAACCGAACAAGAAGTAAATCTGGTATGTGGAGTGTCAAAATTGAGTAATTTTCGTGGTCTGGAGTTTAGAGTGTAG
>DQTD01000067.1 GCA_016839105.1 Candidatus Altimarinota bacterium | reverse complement strand
TTTTTTTGTATTCAAATTTTCTGAAGCAACTAAGCAAAATATAACCTGTTTTATCTTTCGAAACAATAAAACAAAATGTATCATCTCAAGACTTGTATTCAATTCTTTTAAAATTTAAAGAATGCTTATTTCTCGACTCTAGAAATTCTCCACACTCCAATGCTTCTTGTACAAATGGGATAATAAGTATTCTTTCTATTATCTCTCTATATGATCTATCTTTTGTAGAAATATTTGTAATATGATTTAAAAATATTTTTGTAATCACAATGTTTTCATCTAAAGAATTAAAAACTTTTTTAGCAGATTTTTTTTGCAAGTCCAAATAATTTCTTCATAATAAAAAAACTTTAAGATTTTTGCACTCTTTCCATATATTGCCGTGTTCGAGTATCAATTCTCACATTTTCTCCAATATCAACAAAAAGTGGCACTAAAACAGTTAATCCATTCGTAAGTTCCGCTGGCTTTGTTCCTCCTTGAGCAGTATCCCCTTTTACACCAGGAGGTGTTGAAACGATTTCAAAAACCATATTTATTGGCCAATTAATAGAAATTGGTTTTTCGTCAAATTGTTGAATATCATAATCATGCCCTTCTATTAAGAAAATATTATCATCTCCCACAACATCATCTGCAATAACAAACCCCTCAAATGTTTCATTATGTAAAAATTGATACCCTTCAGAATCTTTATATAAATATTGTGCTTTAATATATCCGACATCTGCAGGTTTTAATTTGTCATTCCCTTGAAACGTTTTTGGAATAACCGAACCATTTAATAAATTTTTAATTTTAATTTTTAATACTCCTGATCCTCGTGCTTGCTTCGCATGATTTGCAAATGTAACTAAAAAAGGAGTTCCTTCTATTTCAATAACATGTCCAACGCGAATTTCTCCTAATGAATACATAATTTGTTTATATAAATAATAATTTGTTTATTTTATTTACTAATGTAAGTGTAGCAGTAAACTTACTGTAAAAAAATATATTTTTTGTTTTAGATAAGTAACGATTTTATGTACTATGTCTTTAGAAAACTTTTGTAATTTCTATTATTTTACCTTAATATCATGAGTTCTCTCGTTATGCCATTTGAAAGCGGTTCTGCCAAAATGAAATTATTACTAGGAGGAAAAGGGGCTAATTTAGCCGAAATGACTAATTTAGGAATTCCAGTTCCTTATGGATTCACTATTACGACAGATTGTTGCAATAAATTTTATAATGAAGCAGAAGAGAAAATTTGGGATGAATTGAAAAATCAAATTTTTGATAATATAAAAGATTTAGAAAAAAAATCTGGAAAAATATTTGGAGGAGATACAAATCCTCTTTTAGTTTCTGTGCGAAGTGGAGCAAGTGTTTCTATGCCAGGAATGATGGATACAATTCTGAATTTAGGTTTAAACTATGACACGGTTGAAGCATTAGCAAAAGAATCGAATAATGCACGATTTGCGTGGGATAGTTTTCGTCGATTTGTACAAATGTATGGAAATGTTGTTATGGGAGTTTCTCTTCATTCATTTGAAAATGAAATTACTCGATTAAAAGAGCATAATAATTTTGAAGAAGACACAGAAATCAGTGTAGAATTGTGGAAAGAATTAATTTCAGATTTTTTACATATTATTAAAAAAGAATCTGGACAAGAATTTCCAATGAATCCAAATGAGCAACTTTTAGGAGCAGTAGAAGCTGTATTTACCAGTTGGAATGCGGATCGTGCTATTTTTTACCGAAATATAAATTCTATTCCACATGATATTGGAACCGCTGTGAATATCCAAATGATGGTTTTTGGAAATTTAGGAGAAACTTCTGGAACAGGGGTTTGTTTTACTCGAGACCCATCAACAGGAGAAAATATTTTTTATGGAGAATATTTATTAAACGCTCAAGGAGAAGATGTTGTTGCAGGAATTAGAACTCCGCATCAAATTATTAAATTAAAAGATGATTTACCAAGAATGTATGCAGAATTAATTGAACTGCGACAAAATTTAGAAACACATTTTAAAGACATGCAAGACATTGAGTTTACTATTGAAAACGAAAAATTATTTGTTTTACAAACTCGAACAGGAAAACGAAGTGCTTCTGCATCGGTTAAAATTGCAACAGATATGGTAAAAGAAAATGTTCTTACAAAAAAAGAAGCATTGCACAGAGTAACAGATGAAGATATTGAAACATTATTGCACCCTCGATTAGACGAAAAAGAAAAAGCATCAAAAATTGCTTTATGCAAAGGGTTGCCAGCAAGCCCTGGTGGAGCAACAGGAAAAATTGTATTTACACCTGAAGATGCAATTGAAGGAGCAAAACATGAAGAAAAAACTATTTTAGTACGACATGAAACATCTCCAGAAGATATCTCAGGAATGCATGCAGCCGTAGGAATTTTAACAGCATGTGGAGGAATGACTTCTCATGCAGCAGTAGTTGCACGAGGAATGGGACGACCATGTGTTTCTGGAGTTTCTGAAATTAAAATTGACGAAAGTCGAGGAGTAATTCAAATTGATGATTTATTACTGAAAAAAGGTGATATTATAACTATTGACGGAGCAACAGGGGAAGTATTTAATGGAAGAATTTCTAAACTTCCTGCTGATATTTCAGGTCCATTTCAAGAAATTTTAGAATGGGCAAAAGAAGTAAAAACTTTAGAAGTGCGAACAAATGCAGATACTCCAAAGGATGTAGCAAAAGCTCTGGAATTTGGAGCAGAAGGAATTGGACTGTGTAGAACGGAGCATATGTTTTTTGCAAAAGAACGAATTTTAGAAGTTCGAAAAATGATTTTATCGGAAGATGAAGAAACACAAAAAAAGGCATTAACTGAAATTGAAAATTTTCAAAAAATAGACTTTGTAGAAATTTACAAAATTTTAGAAGATAAACCTATTTGCATTCGTTTACTCGATCCACCCCTTCATGAATTTTTGCCACATGCAGACCACGAAATAGAAGAACTCGCAAAAATAATGAAAAAATCTCCACAAAATCTTCGAGAACGAATTGAACATTTAAACGAAGTAAATCCAATGATGGGGCATAGAGGGTGCCGATTATTACTTACTATTCCATCGCTCTTAGAAGCACAAGTTCATGCTATTTTATCTGCTGCCAAAGAAACAAAAAAAGAAAATGTAGAAATAATGATTCCGTTAATTGCAACATTAGGAGAATTTACAGCGTTAAAAAAGCGAATTCAAGAAGTTGCGAAAGAGTACTCAAATGTAAAATTTAAAATTGGAACAATGATTGAAACACCTCGTGCGTGTCTTCGGTCTCAAGATATTCAAAATCATGCAGAATTTTTTAGTTTTGGAACAAACGATTTAACACAAATGACATTTGGATTTTCTCGAGATGATATGGGGAGATTTTTACCAGAATATATAAAACAAGGAATTTTAAAAAATGACCCGTTTCAAGTTGTTGATACAGCAGGAGTTGGAGAATTAATGAAAAATGTTCTTTCAACTTTACCAGAAAATTTTAAAACATCAGTGTGTGGAGAACACGGAGGAGAAGGAAAATCTATTAAATTTTTTAATGAAATAGGAATTAAAACCGTTTCGTGTTCACCATTTCGTGTTCCAGTAGCGATTGTGGCTGCAGGGCGATGTGCGTAGAGGTTGGAGAAAATGGCTTGACTTGAACCATAATAAAAAAGAAGCACTTTGTTTTGGCTGGATAGATAGCACTAAAAAAACAATAGACACCGAAAAATATATACAGTATTTCAGCAAACGAAAAGCAAAAAGTGGATGTCTTAATTGAACAAAAACTTATGAAAGAAGAAGGATACAAAAGCATTGAAATTGCAAAAGAAAATGGCTCTTGGACAATTTTGGATGGAGTTGAAGCACTTGTAATTCCAGAAGATTTAAAAGAAGAGTTTATAAATAACAAAGGCTCATTGGAATACTTTGAGAGTCTTAGTAAGTCTGTTAAAAAAAAAGAAACAAGACAAAAGAGAATTTCAGAAATCGCAGAAAATGCGAGTCATAATTTAAAACCAAAACAATTTAGATAGAATAAAAGTTTAACTCGTGGATAAAGCGATTCGAATATACTTCCAGAATATGCTAAGGAAATGAAAGAAGTATTTAAAAGATTGTAAATAATAATAATTTAACTAAAACAATACGTGTCAAAAATTACAGAAGAAGTAAAAAATAAAAATAAGGTAGTTAAAAAAATTCTTGCTATTAAAAAAGTGAGTGAAGTTGCGGAAGTAAAAGAAATTAAAAATTCTTCAACAGATTCTGATGTTGTAACTGAAATTAGAGAAAAGAAATTTGATTTAACAGACCCAAGGACACTTCGTGATTTCTTAAAATTACATAGAATTTGGACAAAAAAGAAATTTGGACAAAATTTTCTTCAATGTCGAGAATCTTTAGAACGTATTGTAGAACTTGGTGAATTATCACCAGGTGAAATAGTTGTAGAGGTTGGACCTGGACATGGAGTGTTAACACGAGAACTTTTACAAGAAGGTGTCATTGTACACGCAGTAGAAATCGATCCAGATGTTTTACCAGCTCTTTCAGCATCAACACAACAATGGAAAAAAAATTTAACCGTTGATAATTGTCATGTATTAAATTTCAATCCACCAAAAGGGAAATATAAATTTATTGCAAATATCCCCTACCACTTAACATCTCCTATTTTACGAAAATTTTTAATAGATACAGAAAATAAACCAACAAAATTAGTGATGTTAGTGCAAAAAGAAGTGGCTGAAAAAATTGCATGTAATCCTGAAAAAGATTCACTACTGTCTATTATGGTAAAAACATTTGGAACTCCTTCTTATGCATTTACGGTAACTGCTGATAAATTTTTCCCAGCACCAAAAGTAGATTCAGCGGTCTTAGTAATTGATACTTTTGAAAAACCTCTCATTAATGTTCCTTCTAAAATTTATTTTGAAATGCTCTTTGCAGGATTTTCTTCTCCACGAAAAAAACTAAAAAATGCATTAATGAAACGATTAATGCTAACAAAACCAGTGATTGATCCTATTTTTGATACACTTGGAATTGACCACGACTGTCGAGCTCAAAATGTAACAATTCCACAATGGGAAGCTATGACAAAAATATTTTTTAAAGATTATTTAGATAAAGAAATAAAATAAATTATTCTAATTATTTTATTTACCAAATTTCTTGCGTAGCAAGTTTTACTATAAATATCTTATAAAAAAAAATAACCTGATTTATCAGGTTATTTTTTTTATAAGAGTAATTTTATTTTTCAAAGATTATAAAACCTCTGAAAGATTAAGTGTTACAGCCGGAGCCATTGTTGAAGTAATAGTAATTTTTTGAATATACGTTCCTTTTACTCCTGAAGGTCGAGCTTCTTTCATTGCATTTATTAATGCAGAAAGATTTTCTTCTAAGTTTTCAGCAGAAAAAGATTTTTTTCCAAAAATTGAATGTACAATACCTGTTTTATCAGTTTTAAATTCAATTTTACCTTTTTTTAATTCTTCTACAGCTTTTCCAATATTTGGAGTAACTGTTCCAGCTTTTGGAGAAGGCATAAGTCCTTTAGGTCCTAAAACTCGAGCAACTTTAGCAAGACTTCTCATATATGCAGGAGTCGCAAGGGCAATATCAAATTTAATATTACCTTTTGTAACTTCTGCAATTAAATCATCTGCTCCAATGATATCTGCTCCAGCTTTTTTTGCATCCGCAGCTTTATCATCATCATCTGTAAAAACAGCAACTATAACAGATTTACCGGTTCCATGAGGAAGGATAATCGTAGATCGAACAATTTGATCTGCATGTCTAGGATCACATCCTGTTTTTACATGAATTTCCATTGTTTCATCAAATTTAGATGTTTCTAATGATTTAATTAATGCAACTGCATTTTTTAAAGAATGAGTAACTTCTACACTTCCACATTTTTCTAATGCTGATAAATATTTTTTTCCTTGTGCCATAATAATTTTAGTTAAATAATTGGTTCAAATGTTAATAATGAAATTAACTCCCATTGTATAATTTTTTTAAAGAGGTTTAGCCTTCTACTACAACTCCCATTGATCGAGCCGTTCCAGAAATGATTTTTACTCCCGCTGCAAGATCATTTGCAGATAAATCAGCCATTTTAGTTTTAACAATTTCTTCAAGCTGAGCTTGTGTAATTGTTGCAACTTTATCTGTATGAGGTTTCGCCGATCCAGATTTAAGATTAAGAACTTGTTTAATCAAAAATGATGCTGGAGGTGATTTTAGTATAAATGTAAATGATCGATCTGTAAAAATCGAAATTTCACAAGGAATAATCATTCCCATATCTTTTTTTGTTTGCTCATTAAATTGAGAACAAAAATCTTGCATATTAACTCCAGTGGGTCCTAGAACCGTACCGATCGGAGGTGCTGGATTTGCTTTTCCTGCTGGTATTTGTAGTTTTACCAGTTGTTTTAGCTCTTTAGCCATATTGTATAAAAAAAATAATAAATAACCCGATCGCAAGTCTTAAAAAACATAAAACTTGAGAAGCCGATCATTTGAGTCTTACGTAATTTACAGTAATATAATGTGATATTCAATAGATTTTATTCACTTTAGCATTGAATTTCACACAAATAATACATATAATCAAACTAATTTTATAATAATTTATATAAGCTTTACTTATGACTGAATTAAATACGTATAATCATTTAGCTGTAGAAAAAAAATGGCAAACTTTTTGGGAAACAAATAAAACATTTTCCGTAGATAATAAAAAATCAGAAAAAACTTTTTATGCACTTGATATGTTCCCTTTTCCATCGGGAGCAGGCTTACATGTGGGGCATCCTGAAGGATATACCGCAACGGATATTATTTGCCGAAAAAAACGAATGCAAGGATATAAAGTGTTACATCCTATGGGCTGGGACGCATTTGGATTACCTGCCGAAAATTTTGCAATTAAAACAGGGGTTCACCCAAAAAAATCGACAAATAAAAATATTCAAAATTTTACACGACAAATTAAAAGTCTTGGTTTTTCATATGATTGGGATAGAGAATTTTCTACAACAGACGAAGATTATTATACATTTACGCAAGATTTATTTTTAAAATTATACGATAAAAATTTATTATACGAAGATGACAAACCATTAAACTGGTGTGCATCGTGTAAAGTTGTATGTGCCAATGAAGAAGTGGAACAGGAGTTACATGAACGGTGTGGAAATGTTGTTACAAAAAAAGCTTTGAAACAATGGATGTTTAAAATTACAGATTATGCAGAGCGATTATTGCAAGATTTAGATGCACCAAATGTTATTGTTTTACATGGATTAGGAGGAAATGGAGATTCAGGTTGGGGTGCTGATATTCGAAAATTTTTTATACAAAATAATATAAAGTGTAATTCCCCTACTTTTCCAAATTCTAATAATCCACAATATTCTGAATGGAAAATATTTTTTGAAAAAAATGTTTTAGATTCAATAACACCTCAAACAATTATTTTTGGTCATAGTTTAGGTGGTGGGTTTTTACAAAAATATTTATCAGAAGAAAATTTAAATGTAAAATTTTCTGAACTTATTTTAGTCGCTCCTACAATTGGCGATTGTGGTATTTCTGAAATTTCAAATTTCTTTACAAAAAAATTTAATTATCACAAAATTTCTAAATCTGTAGAAAATATTTTTATTTATGCAGGCGGAAAAGATCCATATATTACAACAAAGGAATTTAATTTTTTAACAGAGAAACTTTCTGCTCAACTTATTTTCAATGATAATCAAGAGCACTTTTGGGGAGATTGGAACCTGGAAAAAATTCCAGAAATTTTGGAAAAATGTAAGAAAATTTTAGCATCAACTATTGACTGGCCAAACAAAATTAAAGCAATGCAACGAAACTGGATTGGAAAAAGTACAGGAGCTGAAATTGATTTTATGTTAGAAAATTCTGATACAAAAATAACAGTATATACAACACGTCCAGATACTCTTTTCGGAGCAACCTATTTTGTATTATCTCCGGAACACCCGCTTGTAAAAGATATTACAACAAATGAAAAGCAAGGAGAAATATCTACATATCAACTTGAATGTTCACGAAAATCAGAACTGGAACGAACAGAACTCAATAAAAATAAAACTGGAGTGTTTACAGGAAGCTATGTTATTAACCCTGTGAATAATAAAAAAATTCCCGTATGGATTGCCGATTATGTAATGATGGGATATGGAACTGGAGCAATTATGTCGGTTCCAGCTCATGATGATAGAGATAAAGAATTTGCTGAAAAATATAATTTACCTATCACAGAAGTGGTAGTAGACGACAAATTACAAAATTCAGGTTTTTTAAATGAACTTTCAGTAAAAGAGGCAAAAGAAAAAATGATTATATTTCTTGAAGAAAAAAAATTGGGAAAAAAAACAGTGAACTACAAACTTCGAGATTGGATTTTTACTCGACAACGATATTGGGGAGAACCAATTCCGTTGGTATTTACTGAAAATGGAAAATGTTTGGCATTAGATAATTCTCAACTGCCACTTATTCTTCCAGAAAGTGCAAACTACGAACCTTCGGAAAGTGGAGAAAGTCCATTGGCAAAAATTACAGAATGGGTCAATGTTTCAGGATATATTACAGATGAAAATAAAGTAATTATTTGTGCCGAATCAGAAATTCCAAAAAATAAAATATTTCAAAAATTTACACGTGAAACGTCAACAATGCCAAACTGGGCTGGTTCAAGCTGGTATTGGTTGCGATACATGGATCCAAAAAATTCTGACGAAGCATGGAGTAAAGATGCAGAACAACAATGGGGACCTGTAGATTTATATGTTGGAGGAGCCGAACATGCAGTATTACACCTTTTATATGCACGATTTTGGCATAAAGCATTTTATGATTTAGGACTTGTATCTACGAAAGAACCATTTAAAAAATTGGTAAATCAAGGACTTATTTTAAGTTATGCGTATCAACGAAAAACAGGAGGACTCATTCCAACTGATGAAGTTGAAGAAAAAAATAGTGAGTTTTTTGAAATATCAACGGGAGAAAAATTAGAAAAAATTGTGGCAAAAATGAGTAAATCTCTGAAAAATGTTGTGAATCCAGACGATATTGTAGAAGCATATGGAGCAGACACACTTCGAATGTATGAAATGTTTATGGGACCATTTAAACAAAACAAAGCGTGGGACACTACCGCCTTAGAAGGAATGAATAAATTTTTAATGAAAATTTGGAGATTATTTTCGGAAAAAGAAATTTCTGAAAGCTGCCCAAGTAAAGAACTTATAAAACTTACGCATCAAACTGTAAAAAAAGTTTCAGATGATATTGATAATTTTAAATTTAATACAGCTATTTCTCAAATGATGATTTGGGTGAATGCATTTCAAAAATTGGACACTATTCCAAAAATTTCAGGAGGAAAATTTGTACGATTACTCTCCCCTTTTGCACCTCATTTAGCAGAAGAACTGTGGCAAAAATTTTCACCAGAAGACAAAACAATTAGTTTTAAATCGTGGCCAAGTTATAAAGAAGAATTATTGGTAGAAGATGAAGTAACATATGCAGTGCAAGTAAATGGAAAACTGCGAGGAGATTTTTCTATAAGTAAAACTGCAACAAAAGAAGAATGTATTGCAGCCGCAAAAAAACTGGAAAAAGTTGCAAAATTTATTTTTGAAGCAGAAGAAAATGGCGGACAAATTCGAAAAGAAATTTTTGTTCCAGGAAAAATTGTTGGATTTGTTGTTAAGTAAAATGGAATTAACATACACAGATTTAACACTCATAATATTGATAAATTCC
>DQTD01000035.1 GCA_016839105.1 Candidatus Altimarinota bacterium | reverse complement strand
ATCTCCCAAAAAGGAGGTGGTCCATCCGCACATTCCCGTACGGATACCTTGTTACGACTTAACCCCAGTCAATGATTTCACCTTAGGTACGCTCCTCGAAAGGATAACGCAACTTCGGGTGCCCCCATCTTCCGTGGTTTGACGGGCGGTGAGTACAAGATCCAGGAACATATTCACCGCGCCATTGCTGATGCGCGATTACTAGCAATTCCAACTTCATAGGGTCGAGTTGCAGACCCCAATCCGAACTGAGAGAGGGTTTGATGCGATTCGCTCCACCTTGCGGTTTGGCTGCGCTTTGTCCCTCCCATTGTAGCACCTGTGTAGCCCGGGACATAAGGGCCATGCTGATTTGACGTCATCCTCACCTTCCTCCAGGTTAAACCTGGCAGTCTCGCATGAAATGAATAACATACGATGAGGGTTGCGCTCGTTAACGGACTTAACCGAACACTTCAAAGCACGAGCTGACGACAACCATGCAGCACCTGTCACTGAGCTCCCCGAAGGGCACCTAACTATTTCTAGAAAGTTCTCAGGATGTCAAGCCCCGGTAAGGTTCCCCGCGTATTATCGAATTAAACCAGATGCTCCACTGCTTGTGTGGATCCCCGTCTATTCCTTTGAGTTTTAATCTTGCGACCGTACTCCCCAGGCGGAATACTTAACGCGTTAGCTTGGGCACTCAGAGGGATTTGAAACCTCCGAACACCGAGTATTCATCGTTTAGGGCGTGGACTACACGGGTATCTAATCCGTTTTGCTCCCCACGCTTTCGATCGCGCAGCGTCAGGTGATGGCCAGTATCCTGCCTTCGCTTTTGGTGTTCCTTCTATTATCTACGGATTTAACCCCTACAATAGAAATTCCAGATACCTCTCCATACCTCTAGTCATATCAGTTTTCGGCACGAGTCCTCGGTTGAGCCGAGGGATTTAACACCAAACTTAATAGACCGCCTTCGATCGCTTTACGCCCAGTAATTTCGGATAATGCTTGGGGCCTACGTATTACCGCGGCTGCTGGCACGTAGTTAGCCGCCCCTTATTCATGAGGTACCGTCAAATTTTCTTCCCTCATAAAAGGAGTTTACGCCCCGAAAGGTGTCATCCTCCACGCGAGATTGCTCCGTCAGACTTTCGTCCATTGCGGAAAATTCCTCACTGCTGCCTCCCGTAGGAGTATGGGCCGTGTCTCAGTCCCATTCTGTCTGGTCGTGCTCTCACACCAGATACCCATCATGGCCTTGGTGAGCTATTACCTCACCAACTAGCTAATGGGCCGCAGGCCGCTCTTCAATCGCTAAACGCTTTACCATTTCTGGACTATCCGGTATTACTATAAGTTTCCCTATGCTATCCCTGAATTGAAGGCACGTTCCAACGTGTTACTCAGCCGTCCGCCGCTGTCCATTTCCGAAGAAATTTCTCGCTCGACTTGCATGTGTTATGCATCTCGCCAGCATTAATCCTGAGCCAGGATCAAACTCTTTTGTTAAAAATTAACAGATAAATCTGTTAAAAAGATTTTGAAACCTAATCTATTACGAATAATAGGATTTGGCTTTAAGTATAAAACTAAAAAAATAGAAGCTCTTTTTCAATATTTTACTTCCGGAAAAGGGTTTCTAGGAACCGGAAGAATTTTTCTTAGCCAATAAATATCAAAGGTCGTTTTTGTGCTGTAGTCACGAATGACTAGAGCTGGAAAATCTTATCAGACTTTGCTTTATAAGGTCAAGACTTTTTTAGAGTTTTTTTAAGAAAACCCACTTTTTATTCAGCAGAAGATAACTATGCAGCTCTCTACCCCTAGAAACAAGGGATACTTCGGAAAATGAATATAAAAAAACATGTAATTTATATATATTACATGTTTTTTCGTTATTTTTTTGCCAAAGATATTAAAAATTAAAATAGTCCACCCTGAAATCCTGATTTTTTATTTATCCCTTTTTCTACTTCATCAAAAGAAATAATTTTTCCAACAAATGCTTTTGCAAGCAATACAACAAATTCCGTAGGCGTTTCAATCAGTAAAAAACTTCCTTTCACTGCTTTCAAAACCCCTCCAATACTATCCCCCTCCTCCAATGTTACAAAATGAATGGGCTTTGTAGATGCCTCTATCTCAGAAAACTCATTACTATAAAAAGGACGCATATCCCAAAATTTTTCTTCAACAATATATTTCATCATTTCTGGCATTTCATCTCGAATATACGATTTTGCTGCCTGATATTTTTCTTCAAGAATTTTTTGCCCCTCTTCCAAAGAAACACGAGGCAATATAATATCTTTCTTTTTAGTTGCGGGAATTTTATCTGGAAATCCTAATTTTCCGACAAAATGCTCAATTCTTCGTGCGGTTACCCCAGAAACACCTTCCACTAAAATTCGAGTATAATGAGACCCCTGCTCAAATTGCCGTGCATGCATTCGAGAAAGCCGAGAAACTCCAACTTTTACGATATCACAAGAGAAAAGAGCAAGATATACCATATGCGTAGCATCACAATTTTCTATTTTTTCTTGCCGAAATTTATCACAGTTAAAGCCATTACAAAACTGACACGGAAAATAATCTTCTGATTTCTTACACAATACACATTTTTTTACAGAAATCTCTTCTTCATTTGTATTTTTACACTTTGTATATTTTCCAGATTTTTCAAATCCCACACACCTTGGACTTTCATCAACTAACGTTATTGAAAAATCTTGATTTTGTTCTATTTTTTTTATAGAAATATCTGAAGAGCCATCATCTTCTATATATTTAAAAAATGGAGCCTTGGTTTCATCATCCCATCGAAAGTCAAAAATTCTCATAATATTATTTTATTTATATACCCCCCTACACACCACTATTTTCGCACCGCCTCAAAAGTTGAAACATCTACACCATTTACCCATTTCTCAACTTTTTCTATACCCTCTTCTTTTTTCATCTCTTTCAAAACTTTTTGTGCAGCAAGCCTTGTTTTCGGACCCCATGTTCCTGCACCTTTCTCATTTTTATATTTCAAAATATTTTGATTCACCTGAAATACATACACCGCCTTTGACGTTTGATAATCATATTTCCCTGTTTGCTCACAGTGTAAAAAATCTTGAATTTTTAAGATTTCAGCACTAATATTTCCAAATGTATTCATTTTAAACCACAAATTTACACCGAAATTTTCAGATACATTATCTGTAAATATAAAACCCTCTGTTACATCAGATAAAATTATCTCACCCTCAACCATTTGTCGCCCCCACTGCAATGCTCTTTTTCGACCAGCATCCCCATACCCCATCCAAATATCCAAACGGTCATATCCTTTTGCAGAATAAATTGCACCACCTCTGTCATGCACTGTTCCAATTCCTAACCCCGGAATAAATATTTTTGTACCATATGAATATTTAGATGGAGCCGAAATCATTCCAACATATACTGCCGTTCCATCAGCACCGTGTGTTCCGTTTCCGTTCATTCGTAAATCAGCAGCATAACTTCCCGAAACGTATGCATTTTGATTTGGAACCGGTGAATAATATGCCGAAATTTGAAATGTTTGAGCAGACACAAAACCAGCACAAAACAACAAAAACAACACAGAAACAGAAGACACAAGATAAGAATAAAACTTCATACAATTATTTAAATTTTTTATTTTATACAATTTTTCACACAGAATGTGTATCAGTTAAACAAAACTGTAAAATTGCAAAAGAGAGAAAAACTCACTTATAACAAAACCTACTATATATATTTTATTTTTTCAAGGCGTGAACAGCTTTCACAATTTTTGCCAAAGCAATTTCTAAATCTTCTTTATTTGTAGACCTTCCAAAAGTTATTCGAACTCCTGTTTTTGCTTCAATTTTAGTTCGCCCAATCGCTCTTAAAACATGAGATTCCGCAACCATTCCTGCACTACATGCACTTCCCAAAGAAATGGAAACCCTTTGTAAATCTAAACGCATCAATAAACTTTCCCCGCTTATTTCAATATTTTTTTCTGAATTGGAAAACGAAAAATTTATATTATTTTTTACCCGAAATTCTCCAATTTCCACACCATTCCACAGTGCAAAATCAATATTCTTTTCTATGTAATTTTTTGCAAAAATTTGCAATTCTTCATATGTTTTTTGTTCTTCTTCTCTTTGTTTTTCTGAAATTTTAAATGCTGCGACCATTCCTACAATATTTGCAATATTTTCTGTTCCTGCTCTATACGACCGCTCTTGACCTCCTCCAATAATTTGTGCATTCATTTCTGTTCCCTCTTTTACATATAAAACTCCAGAACCTTTTGGACCATAACATTTATGAGCAGAAAGCGACATCAAGTCACATTTCCAATCTTCAACCGATGTTTTTATTTTTCCAAATGCTTGTACCGCATCTATATGAAAAATAATATTTTGCTTTCTACAAATTCTTCCAACCCGTGAAACAGGTTGAATCGTCCCAATTTCATTATTCACCGCCATACAAGAAACCAATACAAGATTTTTTATTGCACCTTCTTTCTGTAATTTTTCTAAAATTTCTTTAAAATTTTCAACCGACACAATTCCATATTCATCAACCTCTAAAAATAGCAATTTTACCCTCTTTTGACTTTCTAAATTTTTTAACACCTCCAAAATAGATGCATGCTCAATATTTGTAGAAATTATAATAGGTTTAATATTATTGTCTACATTTTTATTTTCAAAATTTTCTACCACACCTTTTATTACCAAATTATTACTTTCTGTTGCTCCACTTGTAAAAATAATTTCATCTAAATTTGCATCTATATTTTCTGCAATAGTAAAGCGTGCTGAATCTAATGCTTTTTTTGCTTTTTGCCCTTGACTATATAACGCCGAAGCATTTCCAAAATGATTCGTTAAATATGGCATCATTTCTTCTAAAACATTTTTATCGAGCGGCGTCGTTGCACTATGGTCTAAATACATATTTTTTTATAATTAATTTTTTATAATAGTACACAAAAATAATAAAAACAACAAAAGCAAAAAACAATAATATATTAAAAATAGAGATAAAACATATTTATTTTATCTCTATTTTTCAACATTTGCTCTGGCGGAAAAGAAAGGATTCGAACCTTCGGAAGGATTACTCCCTCAACACCTTAGCAGGGTGCCGCTTTCAACCACTCAGCCACTTTTCCAAGAAAACCAATGTTCTTTTTAATGATATCTGTTTTTTAAGAAATATCAAAGGGAAAATTTCCTATGCGACTATTCGTAAGTACGCACCCTTTCCTTTTTTTTTCATACTAGAAATATTATTAGCGATCTTAATCGCATTTTCACCTGAAACATGAATGCACCCAGTACTTCCCGATAAATTACCATCAACTACAGGCCACCCATGTGTTAACAAGTTTCTACTAAAAGAATTTTTATTTTCTTTATCATCACCATGCCACGCAATAGTAGCTCCTAATATTTTTGTTTGACCATTCATTCCTGCACTTTTTCTAGGATTTTGAATGTTTTTCTTAACTGTTAACGTAAAATTTCCCGTTGGAGTTTTGTTTGACTCTTTTACAAAACCAATACCTTTTTTTGAAGTATTCATGGGAATAGAACTAATTTTCCCCTCATTAAATATCCATAATTTTTTACTCTTAATATCTGCAATTTCTAAATATTCTTCTGAAGATTTTTCAATATTATATTTTGCAACAAGAGATTCTTTTGCTTTTTTAATTTTTTCAGGAATTTTCACAGATTCTAATGATTCAGAATGCATACTATTTACAGCCGAATCGGTTGATTTCACTCCTTTTTTATCCTTTTCTTTAGCCGTCCACAAAGACCAAACATCCAAAAACTTTTCAAATACCCCTTTTTTTTCATCTCTCATTACAGAAAGTAAATCAAAGATTTTCTCTTTTAAAAAAGATACAACACCAGTAAATAGTCCAGCCTTTACAACAACTTGTGAAACTTCTCCAACAGTAGCTACCGTCTCAGTATTCTGTTTTTTATTTTCAGGAGACACTCTCATTTCTTCAGAAGTCCTTGTAGCTCGCACATCAGGAGATCGAACCATTGGTGTTGTTTTTTTCAAATTAGCTAACTCTAACTGCTCTTGCTGTACTGCAAGTTTTGAAATAGTAGACAACCTTAAGTTAGCCTCAGTCTCTATTACAGAATTATACTTCTTTTCACCCCCACTCGTTTGTTTATCTAAATCACTCACAGTTTAATCAAAAAAGATACTAATTCAATGCAAATACTTCATTTTTCCTTGCATCATTTCGAGCTTTTTCTTTGTCCCCAATAGCATCCATTCCTCCTATATCATCAGTCATAAATGTTATATCTGGATAGTCTTTATGTAACTTAGTCATAACTTTTGATGAAGCAAAAATTGGCTTTCCTTCACTATCCCACCCTGTATTCGGAATACCCAATTTAATATGACCAAGCATTACAACTACATTCTTTTTCCCTTTTTCCTTCGTCCAATCTAAAATTTCAAGAAAAGTTTTCATTTCAGCGTTTAATTCTTTTTTTATAGAAAGAGATGAAGAATGTGGATTCGGTATTCCTTTATGCCCAGGAAAATGCTTCAATAATACCTTCATTCCGTTTTCACTCGCCTTTTCAATTAACACCTGTGCATACATTATTCTCATTTCAGAACTTTTAAACCCTCTAAGATTAATAACATCTCCCGTTTTCTTATACGCCTGTCTCTCTTTTTCAGTATCAAATTTTGGAATATCTGCACCTTCATCTAAAACAAGCGATACAGAATTTAAACCAAGACTCATTTCTTTTTTAATTCTAATTTCTGCATAATTTTCCATTAATTCTTTTTTCTTATTTGGATATTTCTCAAATAATTCTTCCATACTTCTCATAGATGGGCGGCCTTTGTGCAAAGATCCTGCTTGTGGCACATATCTATCCAACAAATCCTGAAGTTCTTTTTCTTTTGAACTCATTGAACCTAAGTATCCTGTTACACGCTGAACTGTTCCATTTTCATTATCCATAAAAATTTTTGGAAAAATTTTTGGAAATTTATCCATTTTTACATATAAACTTTTCAAAATATTTATAGATTTTTTTACAGTATGAGGATTTTGATTTTTTGAATTATCAACAAATAATGTATCTGGATACCCAAGAGAGTCCAGCTGTTGTTCTAAATATTCCTCTATTTGATCTTCAGTAAAATTTTTTGGATATATAAAATGGATATATGGAGTTGTAAATGGTTTTGCAGGTGAGGCTTCAACAGATTCATTTAAATTTGGATGCGGATTTGAAACTGCTTTAATTTGTGATATTCGTTGCATCCTATCTTTTATATCACTTTTACTATTTGCTTTTTTATCAGATACTTTAATTAAAGCACTTTGATACGATTTTTCATTACTATAGTTTTTTTTTGCCTCTTTCAAAATAGAAATCCTTAAATCCCAACCACACTGATGAGTAATATTATAAATCAATAAAGTGGTAATTGGATTTCGTGATTCTTTCAGAGATATAGGTAGGTATTTTTTCATCTCTCCCACTCTTTGCATTAATTGCGTTTGTTTTACGAAATTCACCTGCTCAACCCGACAAAGATCAGACAACTCTTTTGCCTTTTTTGCGATAGACTTTCCTTTTTTATAATTATTTTTTGAATAAAAAGAAGACAACTCGCTTGCCAATTCACTTTTTTTATTCTTTTTCAAAAATTTTATAAATCCATCAAAAACAGCCCCCTGAAACTGAAACACACCCCAAGATGAATTTTTATGATCCTGAGCATTCCACACAAATT